>NZ_JBSFTC010000086.1:0-37778 GCF_053590415.1 Nonomuraea sp. NPDC003201 | reverse complement strand
TCCCAGTGGGCCGATCCGCGTCTGATCGTGGCGGTCCTGCACAACAACGACCTGAACCAGGTCACCTGGGAGCTGCGGGCGATGGGCGGCGCGCCCAAGTTCGAGGAGTCCCAGACGCTGCCGGACGTGTCCTATGCCGGCTTCGCCCGCTCGCTGGATCTGGAGGGTATCGAGGTCGAGAAGCCCGAGGCGATCGGCCCGGCCTGGGACCGCGCCCTGGCCGCCGACCGGCCCGTCGTCCTGGACGTCCACTGCGACCCCGACATCCCGCCGATCCCGCCGCACACCGACTTCGAGCAGCTCAAGGACGTGGCCCAGGCCATCATCAAGGGCGATCCCGACGCGATCGGCGTGGTCAAGAAGGGTCTGAAGACCAAGGCCCAGGAGCTGTTCACCCGCGGCAAGAGCTGAGCACCGCATGAGCGGCCGGGACGCCATCGAACCAGTCACGTGGTGGGTGGTGCTGTTCGCGCTCTACCTCGCGGTCATCTCCACGATTTCGCTCCCTGAGGTCGTGGTCGGTGCGGCTGCCGCGGCGGTCTGCGCGGGGGCCGCGGTCGTGAGCCGGCGGACGCTGCTGGCCGCTGACAACGACGAACGGTACCGGCCACGGGCACGGTGGCTGCGATGGCTCCTTCCGCTGCCGGTCCAGATCGTCACAGGCGCGATACGGCTGCTGCGGCCGCGCGGTGAGTTCGCCGAGATACGGCTGCCCGAAGACACGCGGGCCGCCGCGCGGCGCGGGTTCGCGGTGCTCGTCCTCTCGGTCGCGCCGAACGGCTACGTCGCCGAGGTCGAACCGGATCGTAACGTCCTCGTCGTTCATCGCCTCGACGGACGGCCCACCGCACTTGAACGCGAGGTGACCCGATGAGTCCCCTTTATCCGGCGTTCGCGCTGCTGGCCGCGGCGGTCCTGCCCGCGCTGCTGGTTACGCTGCGCGGCACGCCCATCGATCGTCTGACCGGGTTGATCGTGGCGGGACCGGCCGCCACTCTCGTGCTTGTGCTGCTGGCCGCCGGATACGGGCGGCCGGCGTACCTTGACGCGGCCTTCGTCGTGGCCCTGCTGTCGTTCGCCGGCTCCCTCGTGTACGCCCGCTTCCTCGGGCGGACGCTGTGAGCGCGGCGCTGATCTGGGCGGGAGTGGTGGTGGCCGCGTTCGCGGCGATCCGGCTGCTGCTCACTTCTGACCGATTCAGGCGCCTGCACTTCGTCTCGGCCGGCTCGGTGCTGGCCGCGCCGCTGGTGATCACCGGGCTGGCGCTGATGCCGTGGTCGTCGTGGCACGACATCGCCAAGCTGGTGGTCATCGGGGCCCTGCTGATCGCGACCGGGCCGGCGACCGTGATCACGACGGCGCACGCCGCGAGACGGAGACCCCATGACTGACGTGCTGATGGTCTTCACGCTCCTGCTGACCGCGTTCATGGCGACCACGGTGGTCCTCACCCGTGACCCGGCGCGGCAGGCGATCGTGCTGTCCGGGTACGGCCTGGTGCTGGCGATCCTGTTCGTCGTCCTGCAGGCGCCCGACGTCTCGATGTCGCAGACCGGTGTGGGCACGGTCGTCGTCCCGCTCCTCGTGATGCTCGCGATCCATGCGATCCGCCGGCACCACACCCGCGAGGCGGACGACGGTGAGGACCGGTGAGCCGCCGCAGCCGTCTCATCCTGTTCCTGATCAGCGGAGCAGGGCTGGCTGTCCTGTTCGCGCTCGCCGCGCTGCGTCTCCCGGGCTTCGGCGGGGCCTGGCACCCGTACGGCGAACGGACCCTGCCCAACGCGATCGCCCGCCACACCCCGAACGTCATCTCCTCGATCAACTTCGACCAGCGGGCGTTCGACACGCTCGGCGAAGAGCTGATCCTCCTGGCGTCCGCGCTGGCCGCCGTACTGATACTGCGCACGGTACGCGCCGAGCAGCAGGAGGCGGCGGGAGCCCACTCCCACGGCCCGGCCGAGGTCTTCGACGCGCTGCGGATCACCGGCTACCTGCTCCTGCCCGTCACCCTGATGACGGGCGTGTACATCGTCGCGCACGGCTACCTGTCGCCCGGCGGCGGCTTCCAGGGCGGGGTCGTGCTGGGCAGCGCCATCCATCTGATCTACCTGTCCGGCGACTATCCGGCGCTGGCCCGGATCCGGCCGATCCCGCTGTTCGAGAGCGGCGAGGGCCTGGCGGCGGGCGCGTTCGTGATTCTGGCACTGTGGTACGCCGGGCTGGTGAAGGCCATGAACGCGGTCGTCGGCCTCGAGGTCGGCTGCGCGGTGGTGCTGTTGCTGGCCAAGTTCTTCGAACAGGCACTCCTCGTGAGGGAGCGCACGTGAGCCAACTGCTGTACCTGGTCCCGGGTTGGATCCTGCTGGTGGGCGTGTACGGCCTGGTGACCAGCCGCAACCTCGTCCACGCGGTCGTGTGCCTGTCGGTGGCGCAGTCCGCGACGTACGTGCTGCTGCTCATGATCGGTTTCCGGCGGGGAGCCACCGCGCCGGTCTACTCCGACATCAAGCCGACCCGTAACGTCGTCGACCCGCTCGTCCAGGCGATGACGCTCACCGACATCGTGGTCGGCGCGACGGTCACCGCGCTGCTGCTGGCGCTCAGCCTGCAGGTCGCCAAGCGGCGCGGCACGGTCGACCCGGACGAGCTGCGTTCGCTCGAACCATGATCCTCGAGCTCACGGTCGGGCTGCCGGTGCTCGTCGCCACGCTGCTCGCGGCGACCGGGCGGTGGCTGCCCCGGGCGGTCATCGACCTGACGGCCGCGGCGGTGACGGTGACCGTGATCGTGCTGCTCAGCATCGTCCTGGCCGGCGGTGGCACCACCACGGTGTGGCTGGGCGGGTGGGGTGAAGGCGTCGGCATCTCCCTGGTCGCCGACCCGGTGGCCACGGTGCTGTCGCTGACGGTCGCGGTCCTGACGTTGGCCGCGCTGGTCGTGTCGTGGCGCTACTTCACCGAGGTACAGGCGATCTTCCATGCGCTGATGCTGCTGTTCCTCGGCGCGATGTGCGCGTTCGTGCTCACCGCCGACCTGTTCAACTCCTTCGTCTTCTTCGAACTCATGAGCGTGGTCGCCTACGCGCTCGCCGGCTACCAGTCCGAGGAACCGGAGACCGTGCACGGCGCGCTGAACTTCGGCATCGTCAACTCCCTCGGCGCGTACCTGACCCTCACCGGCATCGCCCTCGTGTACGCGCACACCGGCCAGCTGGGCTTCACCGCGATCGGCAAGAGCCTGGCCGGCCACGACACGCTGGTGGTCGTCGCGTTCGCGCTGGTCTGCATCGGCTATCTGGTCAAGGCGGCGGCAGTGCCGTTCCACTTCTGGCTGGCGGACGCGCACGCGGTGGCGCCGACGCCGGTCTGCATGCTGTTCTCCGGCGTGATGGTCGAGCTCGGGGTCTACGCGATCGGGAGGGTGTACTTCACGGCGTTCGCGCACGCCGTCCCAGCCCAATCTGTCCAGGTCGCGCTGATCGCCTTCGGCGCGGCGTCGGCGCTGCTGGGCGCGGTGATGTGCGTGCTGCAGCGGCACATCAAGCGGCTGCTCGCCTACTCCACGATCAGCCATGTCGGCATACTGCTCGTCGGCCTTGGCCTGCTCCATGAGGACGCGCCGGTCGGCGCCGCCTGGTACCTGCTCGGCCACGCCGCCGTGAAGGCGGCGCTGTTCGTCGGCGCGGGCGCCCTGCTGAACCGATACGAGACGGTCGACGAACACGAACTGCACGGGCGGGGCCGCTCGATGCCGGTGACCGGAGCCGTCTTCCTGCTCGGCGGGCTCGGCCTCGCCGGTCTGCCACCCTCCGGCACCTGGGCCGGAAAGACGCTCATAGAAGAGGTGGGCGGGCCGTGGATCCTGGCCCTTGCGGTCACCGTCTCGGCGATGACCGCCGGTGCGGTGCTCCGCGTCTGGCTACGGGTCTTCCTCGGACAGGGGGAGCGGACGCGCGCGCCCGGCCAGGCTCGGCACGAGGACGCCGAGACACAGGTCAGGCTGTCGCGACTGCCGCGGACGATGCTGGCACCGGGCGTCCTGCTCGCGCTGGCGGGCCTGTTCCTCGGCCTGCTACCCGGCACGATCTTCGGACCCGCCCTCGCGTCCTTCACGCAGTTGCCCATGCCGCCGCCGGCGCCGTGGACGCTGAGCGGCGTGACGAGCGGCGTCCTCAGCGCGGTGCTCGCCGCGGGCGTGGCGGCGTTCGGCATCCGCAACCGCCTGCCCCGCGCTGCCCTCCTGCATCGCCTGCACTCCGGCCACATCGGCGACTACGTGGCCTGGCTCGTGGCCGGCGTCACCATCTTCGGCCTGCTACTCCTCACCTGAGCCACTCAGGGTGCGCCGGCCCTGAGAGGACCGACCGCGAACCGGGTCGCCCAGGCCGTCAGGAACCTGGTGATGGGATCTGGAGGACGCCGGTCGCCGGGTCCGCTACCTGATCCGGGACCGGGACGGGAGGTTCCCGGCGCTCATGGACGAGATCCTTGCCGAGGCACTGCGCGAGTACGAACACTTCTACAACGGGCACCGAGCCCATCAAGCTCTCGCCCCAGCCGCCCCGCTGCGTCCCGTCCCCGATCCGATCACTGACCCCGAGCGAATCGCGAGCTTGACCATCCGCCGCCGACGAGACCGGCTCGGCGGAGTCCTCCACGAATACTCACATGCCGTTTGAGCCATCCCTTCACGGGGACGTGGCCACATTCGGCAACGGCCGGCGTTCGAGCTCGATCTGCGCCGCCCGGACCGGGCCGGCCGCCAGCGGTCCTCATAAAATGGGTACGTCGGGAAACGCCCGCTCAACGGAGTCACCCTCCGGCTTTGCGCGGGGCGAGCCGATCGATCTGGGGAGGTGCTGTCATGGCCGTGCACATCACCTATCGCCGAGTCTATGAGGAGACCTCACCGCAGGACGGCAAGCGGGTGCTCGTCGACCGGGTCTGGCCGCGGGGTATGCGTAAGGAGGACGCTCACCTGGACGAGTGGCTGCGTGACGTCGCCCCGTCCAGCGAACTGCGCCGGTGGTACGGCCACGAGCCGAGCCGCTTCGCCGAGTTCCGCCGCCGCTACCTTGCTGAGCTGCGTGATGCCGGACATCGGGAGGCCGCCCGACACCTGCGTGACCTCGCCGCCCATGACGATCTCACGCTGCTGACCGCGACCAAGGACGTGGACCACAGCCAGGCCGCGGTCCTCGCAGAGTGGCTGACCGGCCGCGGGCGATCCGAGGGATGACCGTGACGCCTTGCGCCGCCGCCGTCCGCGGCATCGGGCCATCGGTTGCCCCGGCCTGCCAGCCGGATCGTCGCGGGATGAGGAATCATCCGGGCGGGCCGCATCTCGGGCCGTTCAGCTTCGATGTGCATCGCGGCCGCCACGTGGCCCGCGCCAAACGGTGGGTGACCTGGGCCGAACGGGAACTGACCACCGCCCGAGCACGCAAGGCCGTACAGGAGATAATCAGCCCTACGAAGCCCTCTCTGCCTCGGGCGCAACCCGAGGCGGAGGGTTCTTTGCGCCTGCTGTTCGCGCGAGGGGCCAAATTTAGGGGTATTCCCATCGAGCTCGGCCTGAGTTGCCCGCGTTTCCTCTGGCCCGGCGGCGACTCCGCCATCGCATGAAAGTTGGCCGTCACTGGGGTTGTGCCTGGCTCGGGCAAGCCAGGCGCCAATGTGCGTTCAAATATGGCTTCACCCGCTTGCTCTTGGTGTGTCGTGGAGCAGCTCAGGGGAACGTCGTTCCTGGTGGGGGTGCAGCAGGGCTGAGAGGTTGCCTCTCTGCCGTTCCGCACCGTCCCTTTCACAGGAAGACGGCCTTGCGGGAAGGGGAGGGGTGATGCGCCCAGGCATGAGATGCATTTGAGGCCCACCCCGCGCAGGGTCCGGGCCCGGCAGTGGCAGATGCTTGGAGGGGTGTTGCTGCAGGACATCTCTGAGGGGGCGGTCGTTCTCGTCAACAGCCCCGGATCTCGTGACTCTCCCGGCGGGGCGAGAGACCGCCTTGGTGATGATCGGGCGCGGATCGACCGCGACATATCATGATCGCGCCGCTGTCCGTTGTCCTGCCCGCCCTCACCGTGCTGTGGGGGCTGCGCGGCGTATCCGGGTACCTCACCATCGCGGCGCTGGTGCTGCTGGAGAATTTCGGCATCCCGGTACCCGGCGAGACCGCGCTCATCGCCGGCGCGGCCTACGCCGGCCATGGCCGGCTCAACATCGTGGCCGTCGCCGTCGTGGCGTTCTTCGCTGCGGTGATCGGCGACAACATCGGCTATGCCATCGGTCGTTCCGCTGGCCGCCGCCTGGTCACCCGCTACGGCCGCTACCTGCTCTTGCCCCCCGCCCGCTTCGCGCGAGCCGAACAGTTCGTCACCCGGCACGGCCCTGAGATCATTATTGCGGCCCGGTTCATAGAGGGGCTGCGTCAGCTCAACGGCATCATCGCCGGCACCACCGCCATGCCCTGGCGTCGCTTCCTTGCCTACAACGTCCTCGGCGCCGCCCTTTGGGTCGCCGTATGGGCAGCTCTTGGCAACTACGCCGGCCACCACCTGGCCACCATCGAAAACGAGCTGCGCCACTATCAGTGGTACGCCATCGCGGTACTCGCCCTGCTCGCCGGCGCCTACGCCGGCCTCCACATCCTCCGCAGACGACGGAACGCGCACCACGAACCTCCGCGGACCTGACGACAAGCCACCAAGGCGATCAGCAGCCCGCCCGCGACGTGACCGATCTCAACGACCTGCGATCCATGCCTGCGCGGATGGATATTCGCACCCGGAGCGCTATCGGTCTCGCGCCCCGAGGCTGGCCTGATCGGCGGCGGTACGGCCCGCCGCCCAGCCCTCCCGGTCCCAGGACGTGCGGACCGCATGCGAGACCAGGTTCGGGAACATGCGCTCGACCGCCTGCTCCACCTCCTGTTCGCGGGCCGCCAGCACCGGCACCAGGTCGGTGCCCCGGCTGGTGCTCTCCTGCGAGACCGCGGCCGCCGTGGCCTCGGCGAGCCGCTCCCCGATCCTGGAAGCGAACGCCGACAGGAACGACTGGCGGAATGTCTTGTTCCTCGATCGGCCGGTGCCGTGCTTTCTGGTGCCCGAGTTCACCAGCGCGGTCTGCGCCTGCACCAGCAGCGAGGTGAACAGCATCTCCACCCAGGACAGGTCGGCCCGGAACCCCAGCACGGTGGCGAACCCCAGTTCCTTCGACCAGATCACCCGGCACCTGTTGGCCTCGGCGATGAGAACGAGCAGCACGGCCTTGGACTGCTCGTACGGCGCGTCGATGCCGACCCGGATGCCCGCCGGGGCCTCACCTCCGCCTGGTTGCGCGTCCAGCATCGCCGCGTCGATGCTGTACTTCGCCATCAAGCTCTGCGCCGCCGACATGAACGTCTCCGCCTCCGCCTCGTACGTCGTCGACTCCGCCTTGGCAAGCAGCGCCCGCACCCGCGCGAGCGTCTTCTCGCTGACCACGTGCGAGCGTGCCTGGACCGTACGGCGAGCGGCCCCGGGCGGCGGGCTCAACGACTCCAGCCGGGGCAGCCCGGTCAGCAACCCCAGCAGTTCCAGCACACCGGAGACGGTCACCAGACGGCCGGCCCCGTCGCGCGCCTGCCGCGCCGCCAGGTAGCCGCCCTTCCACCACACCGCGGCCTCCAAGCCGGCGAGTTGGTCACGCCAGCGTTCATCCACCGTGGCCGGCTCATAGGCCCGCATCTCCCGGGCGATGAGGTCGGCCGCCGCCCGCCCGTGCCAGTCGGTCAGCCGCCTGGCCGCGATCCTGACCACGTCGGCGGGCTGCCAGCCGTTCCGCCACAACCCCGAGATCGCACGGGTCACGACCTCCACCAGCACGCGATCGGCGTCGTCCCGGTCGGCCAGGAAGGCGGCGGCGGAGTCGAAGGACGCCTGATCCTCGCGGGCAAGCGCCTCCATCGCCGCGCCGATCAGCTCATTGGCCCTACTCACACATGCCGTCCACCTTAAGGAAAGTCCGCCAGAACTCTACCGTGACGGAGCCCCATCCCTTGCTCACCGGCGCGGAGGAAGCCCCATGCTGGAGACGCTCGCCCCGTACACCTCGGCCAGATGCGCGCAGGCTGCCGTCGCGGCCATTCCGCTGTTCTTCCCGGTCAGTCGTGCCGGTCGTAGCCGAGGTGATCGGTGATCTCGCCTTCCAGCGGGGGCTCCAGCACCCGCCACCGCGGGGCCGCGGTCACGTCGAGACGGCCGTGCGCGACCACTGCTGGTTGGTGCCGGTGTTGCACGGATACTGCTTGAGGATCACGCCGTCCGCGGTCGATGCGGACGGTACGTCCACGCATTTGCTGCTGTGTCGTGCCCGGAGCTGGAAGTAGCTGCCGTTGGCGACCATCTGGAACTGCTGGTTGGTGCCGGTGCCGCAGGTGTACTGGATGAGCTCGGCACCGTCGGCGGTTGAAGCGCTCACCACATCAAGGCACTTTCCGCTGTGACGGCTGATGATGCGCCAGTAGCCGCTGCCGGCGTCCTGGAACTGCCACTGCTGCCACGCGTTGCCGCCGTACGTGTACTGGCCGACGCGCGCACCGTTGTCGGTGTTCGGTTGCTGGACGTCCATGGCCTTGCCGCTGTGGCGCGCGTTTATCGTGTAGACCGTCGGCGGAGGGGTGGGGTCGCCGATGGTGTCGCCCCAGCCATATCGGATCCGGTCAGCGCCGGAGGAGTTGCGGACGGTCAAGTTGAGATCGGTGCCGCTGCCGCTCAGGGCGTACATCGAGTAGTGGTCGTAGCCGAGGTTTTCGGTTGGCTTGCCACCGAGAGCGGGCCAGTAGGTGCCGCCCATCTGGTTGTCGCGCATGACCTGGGCCATGGCGCGGATATGGCGCACGAAGTTGTCGGTGCTGTTGGCGTCGCCGTAGTTGAGGCCGGTAGACATCGGTGCGCCGAACTCGGTCGCGACCGCGCGGGAGGCGCAGTTGCCCAGACGCGTCTGAATGTGGGTTCGGAAGGCGTCGTAGGTCATCGCGCCGTAGAAGAAGGCGTAATGGTGGAAAGACAGCAGCGTCGAGTTGAAGCGGCTGTCGTTGCAGACGTCCCGCAGGTCCTGGCTGTAGCCGGTGCCACCGATGAGCACCCGTCCGGGCACTGCCGAGGTGTGGTAGCTGAGCCAGTTCGCTGCGACGTTGCGCCAGTCCGCCGAGGTGTAGCCGTGCGGCTCGTTCATCGGCTCGAAGTAGACGTTGCTGTTCGAGCCGTACGTGTTGGTCACGCTGGACCACATCGTGTTCCATGCGGCGAGGTTCGTGATCTTGCCGCCGGAGGCGGCGCCGTCCTCCCAATAGGCGAGGATGACCTTGAAGCCACGGGCGGTGGCGGCGTCAATGGCTCCGCGGTAGGCGTTCCACCAGGTCGTGTTGGCCACAGTGTGAGTGTTGATAGGCAGCCGGACGGTGTTGACCCCCATGGTGGAGGCCATGTCGTCGTAGAGGGCGTTGGCCTTGGCCCGTACTGTCGCGTTGCTGTCGGACTGGCTCAGGCCCTGCACGACGAGCGTACCGGTGCTGAAGTTGTCACCCAGCACGGCCCAGTTCATGCCTCGGAATTGGCTGGTGGCGGCATTGGCCGGCGGCGCGGGAATGACGAGGCCTGCCACTGCGGCGAGCGCGGTCACCACAAGAGGGACCAGCGACCGGCGCAACGACCGGGTGCGCCGCGACGGTCCTGACGAGTAAGCGTCAGACGCCTTGGTCGGTGTCATGAAATTCCCATCACTAGATCTGAGTTCCTGGGTCGGTGAAGATCATGTTGCTGACGTACGTCCGGGCCGTATCCTGCTGCTCCAGGAGCAGGGCCGGCGGCTCCCTGGCCCGGGCTGCACCGATCGCTGTGCGACGCTCCATGCCACCGGAGGACTCAGCTGGTGATCCGGAAGGTGGCGTCCGCCCGGCCGGTGGCCGTGCTGATCGGATCCAGGCGAAGCAGGTAGTCGGAATGGCGGATGTACCGGTCCGGGAAGTTGTATGACTGGAACGACGCCGCCGAGGAGTCGGCCAGGCCCGCCACCCGGCGGAAGGTCGCGTCCCCGCGGAAGGCGGCGGTGCCGTCATACTTGGCCAGAACGAAGTCGTAGTCGTAGTGCCGCAGGTACCAGCCGGGGAAGTTCGACGACTCGAGCGACACCCCCGCCGGATCGGCCAGGCCCGGCACGATACGCCACTGCGAGTCGGCGAGCGGGCTCACGTTCGGGTCGATACGGACATCGAAGTTGCTGTGCCGCAGGTAGCGGTCGGGGAAGTTGACCGACTGCAGGCGCCGGGTGCCGGCCGAGGCGGGGCCGCCCCACTTGGCCTGCAGCGCGGTGAGCTGTGCCTGGGTGATGCCAATGATCGAACCGTGCCGTTTGCGGCTGGTGCCGAGCGCGTATTCCGAGGCGACGCGGACGCGGTAGCCGCTGGGAGCGGCGAGATCGGTCGTGGTCAGCGGAAGGTAGCCGCGGCCGGCGGCGTACTGGTCGACCCACAGGCCCCACTCGTCGCGGCCGTTGTACTGGTGCAGGATCGGGCCCTCGACCTGCGCGCCCGTGTAGCCGAGGTGGGAGATGTCGCCGAGCCGGGTCCAGCCGGTGAGGATCTGGTTGCTGCCCTCGATCGTGATCTGACCGTCGCCGGACGCGCGGATGTAGCGGTAGCCGCCAACGCTGCCGGGGATCCCCAGGATCTGCGTGTCGATGATGCCCTGGGTGCCCGGCCGGTCGATGTAGAGTTGCGCGGCGGTGAACGTGCGGAAGTCGCGGGTGCGGGAGTAGTAGATGCGGGCTTTGTCGACGCCGTTCCGCGGTGAGATCGTCGCCCAGTAGACGACGTAGTCGCCGCTCGCCGGGTCGTAGATCGCCTCGGGCGCCCACGCGCAGCCGGCGTCGGGGATGGTCCCGGCGACGTTCACCAGGCGCGGCGCCGACCAGGTGACGAGGTCAGGTGACTCCCATACGACGAGCGAGGTGCTGCCATCGTGCTGGGCGACGTCCCAGCCCTTGCCGGCGGCGATACGCAGGTCGGTGGCGATCAGATAGAACCGGTCGCCGGACGGCGCACGGACGATGGCGGGGTCGCGGACGCCGAGTTCGCCGATGCTGGAGGTAAGCACCGGCAGCGAACTGTTGAGATCGGTCCAGTGCAGGCCGTCGGTGCTGGTGGCGAAGTAGATCTGCTCGCCGTTGGCGCTCTCGCCGGTGAAGTGCGCCATCAGATAGGCGGTGTAGGGGGCCGCGGCCTTGGCAGGGCGTTCGAGAACGGTGAGGCCGAAGGCGAGCAGCAGGGCGCCGGCCAGGCCGATCAGCGCCGTTCGCCGTAAGAGGTGTGTCATGGTCGCTCCGAAGGTGCGGTGGGGTCAGGAGGAGGTGCGGGTCCACTGCTGGTTGGTGCCGCTACCGCAGGTGTACTGCTGGATGTCGGCTCCGTCGGCGGTCGAGGCGCCGGACACGTCCCGGTATGTGCCGGCTCAGGCTCATGCTCGTCGCGGACGGGAACGTGATTCGCAGTCCCACGTACTGCGAGCCGTTCACGCGGCCGCCCCGCGCGCCCGCCGGTCGCCCATGGAGAGACTTTGTCGTCGAGATGCGCTGCACCGGCAGGATGTAGGCGGGCGCGTCGCCGGACTGGTTCGGACGCTGAGGCCGGCGGTGCGGCCGTGCCGGCGGCGACCGAGCTCAACAGGCCCACGACTGGCGCGGTGAGCTTTGGGCGCAGGCACACGGGACCACCCTCCGGAATCCGCGGCAGAACATTTGTTAGCGTTAACAAAGAGCTGTGAGTCCCACGAAGAGCCTGAGACGGGATCCCCTTGTGGGAACTGGGAGGACCGGATTGCGCGACGTTTGAGGCGTCTTGCCGCAGAGCGTTTACGTAACCATCTGACTTGTCAAGAGGTGGCCGGGAAAAGGGGGAATACGCTTTCCGCGCACCAGCGCGGGCAATGGACCAATCTGACGTGATCGCTCAAATGATGGGCGCCTCGACGATCCTCCCGCCGCGTTTACGGCGCAGGCTCAGGGCGCTCGGTTGCGCACCGTCTGCGCGATGACCACGACGGACAAGACGCAGGCCCGCCGAAGGGATCGACGGGCCCAGGTCCGCGCGACGATCGTGGCCGACACGGGCGAAAGCCGCTGCGGGGCTGGTCCTCGCTGAAACTCCAGGCCATGGAGTCGGTCGTACGCCCCAGCCCGAGCGCCGCGCTGTGCCAGGTGGCCGCAGACCTGAAGGATCTGAAGTGCGGCAAAGCGGCGCCCCCTGCTACCCGGCGCTGACCAGCAGGCGGCGCGGCCGATAGACGAACGCGCCGTCGCTCCACCGCACGTCCGCCAGGTCCTCCCGCGCCCGCAGCCCCGGCAGGCCCGTCACCAGGGCGCGGAAGGCCTCCTGCAGTTCCATCCTGGCCAGGTTCGCGCCCAGGCAGTAATGAGGCCCGTGGCCGAAGGCCAGGTGCGGGTTCGGCTGCGCGTCATCGAAGCGGTGGATGTCGAACCGCAGCGGATCCTCGAACGCCTCCGGATCATGGTTGGCCGCCGAGATGTTCGGCAGCACGACGCTCCCGGCCGGGATGGCTCCGGCGGACAGCGCGACGTCCTGGGTGATCCGCCGCAGCATGCCGTTGCTGCCCGGCGCCTCGTGGCGCAGGATCTCCTCCACGGCCGCCTCGACCTGCTCGGGGCGGGCTGCCAGCTCCGCGTACTGCCCGGGGTGGCACAGCAGCCGAAACGTGCCCCTGATGATCATCGAGGCGGTCGTCTCGTGCCCGGCCACGATCAGCGTGAACACCATGTTGGTCAGCTCGTCCTCGCTGAGCCCGTCGTTTTCGTCGCGCGCCTCGATGAGCAGGTCGAGCAGGTTCTCTCCCGGCTTGACCCGGTGCTGCTCGATCAGCTCCCGGGTGTACGCCGTGAACTCCTCCAGCCCTTCGTGCCTGGCCTCAGCGCTCGCGTCGGTGGTGGACAGGAAGGTGTCCGTCCAGCCCCTGAACTGCTCGTAGCGGTCCATCGGCACGCCCAGCATCTCGCAGATCACCCGCGCGGGCAGCGGCAGCGCGAAGTCCGCCACCAGGTCGAACTCCGCGCCGGCCGCCTCGATCAGCTCCTCGGCGATGACCGCGGCGCGGGGCCGCCAGCGTTCGATGTGCTTGGGGGTGAACGTGCCGTGCATGATGCGGCGGTAGCGGGTGTGCTCCGGCGGGTCCTGGTTCATGAGCGCCGCCGGGTCGTCATCCAGGAAGGGGCCCTTGACCAGCCGGGGCAGGCCGGGCTCGCGCAGGTTGCGGCTGCTGGCCGGCGACATGAGCAGGCCGCGGACGTCCGCGTACTTGACGATCATCGGGACCCGGTCGCCGCTCGGCAACGTCGCCGGCTCCATCGGGGCCTCGGCGTGCCGCCGCACCAGATCGGGCGAGAGGGTGCCGTACGGGCCTGGGGGAAGGTCTGGCCAGGTCGGGGTGGTGCTGGACTGTTCTGTCAAAGCCGCCTCCGGGCAATGCCGTCGTCCAACAAGCTCGCCGAGAACGTACCCCGAGGATGGTGGCGCAGCAATCTCAGGGGCACCGCCGCGGCCCTGGCCTGCGCGCCGGCGTCGTACTCGATCACGGCGTCGTACGCACCGGCCCGGATCCACCGGTTGACCGCCTGACGCTTGGCCCCGACCGGCTCGACGACTACGTCCAGCGGCTGCGACAGCCGCTCAGCGGTCAGCTGTCCTGGTACGTCGGCGACCTGCACACCGCCGAGGCGGCCGTCACCGTCCCGGCCCCGTACCACACCCGAACCGACCCCTCCGGCCTCACCCGCGCTCCGGCCTTCCGGCCCACAGGGCTCGGCACCTCAGCCGCCGATCTCACCACCCATCACATCCTGGCCTGAACCACCACCCGCACCCACACCAGCGAGGGGGCCGTCCGGAGCCGACCTGATGGCCGGTCAGCCCATCGAGATGAGGATGGGCGCGACGTATCGCCCGCGGTCGCCCGGGTGGCGGTGGGCGCCGTAAACCATCGTCGGCAGGGCCGCGGGGCCCTCGGTGGGCCCCAGCCCAGTGAGCCACGGGCGCAGGCCCGGGTAGGCGTCCAGCAGGTCGATCCGCACGTCGCGGTCGGCGCCGTGGGCGGCGGCCAGGATGAGCTCGCGGGCGGCTTCCTCCGAGGGCGCGACGACGGGACCGATGACACGGTGGGGGCCGGCGTTCCAGGCCACGGCGAAGCCGCCGTCGGTGACGATCGTGCGCTCGGCCGTGGCCAGCAGGGCGGTCAGCGCCTTGCTCCGGTCGGCCCCGGTGACCTCGGCGTCCAAGTCGAGGAGCGCGGCGTGGTCGTCCGGTGTCGCCACGCGGACTCCGGACGACCCCGCCGCCCCTTCCATCGGGCCCATAGTGATCGTCAGGCTGCCCGTGGGCCGGAAGCCCAGCCGCTCGTAGACGGGGCGCCCGAACCGGGTCGCGGTCAGCTCCACGATGCGGTCTCCGGCGGCCTCCAGGGCGTGCTCCATCAGCCGCGTGCCGAGCCCCTGCCTGCCGTACCTGCTGGCGACCAACATCATGCCGACGTCGGCCAGCGAGTCGCCGTAGCGGGTCACCACGACGCACCCGGCCAGGCCGTCGCCGTCGACCGCGTCGACGGCGTAGACCTCACCCGTCTCGAACATCAGCCGCCATTTGGCTTCGTCGGTGGACCACTCGCGATCGCTTTCGAGCCGCTGGCACAGGGGCAGTTCCTCGGGACCAAGAAGCCGAATATCACTCACAGGCGCGAACCTACTCTGTCGGCCACCCCGGCAGTACCAGAGCCTGTACGGAGTCGAGATCACAGGGATGAGAACGACCCGATCGGCCCAGGCCCGGCGTCGGCGGGCGTACGTACAACCTGTCCACAGGTGCGGCGACCCCTCTCTACAGGTGCGGTCCGAGCAGGCTCAGGTCGGCGGGCGAGAGCCGGTCGGAAGCGGTCGCCGCCTGATGCCAGTACGGGTAGAGCAGCGGCTGGCGGCTGACCTCGTCCAGCCGGGCGCGCTGCTCGGCCGTCAGCTTCAGGTCGGCGGCGGCCAGGTTGTCGGCCAGTTGCTCGCTGGTGCGCGCGCCCACCACCAGCGACGTGATCGCGGGCCGCCCCAGCAACCAGGCCAGCGCCACCTGCGCCGCCGACACCCCGTGCTCCCCGGCGATGTCGACCAGCACCTCGACGGTGTCGTACAACTGCTCCTGATCGCGTACGGGAGGCTCGTTCCACTCGGTGAGCTGGCGGCCCTCGGACGGCTGGGCGTCCCGGCGGTAGCGGCCGGACAGCAGGCCGCCGGCCAGCGGGCTCCACACCAGCACGCCGAGGCCCTGGTCGATCGCGGCCGGGATCAGCTCGTACTCGGAGTCGCGGGCCTGGAGGGAGTAGTAGATCTGCTGGCTGACGAAGCGCGGCAGACCGAGCCTGTCGGCGGCGCCCAGGGCCTTCATGAGCTGCCAGCCGGTGTAGTTGGAGACGCCGACGTACCGGACCTTGCCGGCGGTCACCAGGTGATCGAGTGCCGCCAGGGTCTCCTCGACGGGGGTGCGGCCGTCCCATTCGTGCACCTGGTACAGGTCGATGTGGTCGGTGCCCAGGCGGCGCAGGCTCGCCTCCGCCCCGGTGATGACGTGGTGGCGCGACAGCCCGGCGTCGTTGGGGCCGTCACCCATCGGCATGCGTACCTTGGTGGCCAGCAGCAGGTCGTCACGGCGGCCCTGGATCGCCTTGCCGACGATCTCCTCCGACAGGCCTGTGGAGTACACGTCGGCGGTGTCGATGAGATTGACACCGGCGTCCACGCACATGTCGATCTGCTTGCGCGCCTCCTCCACCCCGGTGTCGCCGACGTAGGCGAACTTGCCCCCGCCGCCGAACGTCATCGTGCCCATGGTGAGCACCGATACCCGCAGCCCCGATCGTCCCAGCTCGCGATATTCCATCCCGTCATCATTCCAATCGGCGAGCGGCACCGCCAGGACGCCTGGTGTGCAAGTAGCTTCCGCATGCCGAGCATGGCAGGAGCTGACGCGAAAGACTCTCGTGCGCGTGCAGGGGTGGTCGGTCGGCTATGGGCCGCCCCAGCGCGGCGGGCGCCGGTGGGCCCATGTGGGCATGCCACCTGCGCGGGCGTGGACGCTGGCTTCGCCGCTGAGGATGCCGCTGAGGATGCCGCTGAGGGCGTGAAGCACTGCCTATCCGCGGGCGCGGCGCAGAGTCGCGGTGTCTGGGGACGGATTGGCGTGCGGCGGCATGCAAACGGTCCGGCCGTGTCGTCCGGCAGCGCCATCGCGGGGAAACTCCTCGCGGACGATCGGGCGGGGTGGCGCCTCGAAAGGGGTGGCGCGGTGCATGTCCGTGGTCACCGTCATCGCCGCTCGCGCGGCCGGCAGGACGTTGCGGGCACGGCCCTCAGCGTGTGGGGGAGCGGCTCCGGACGCTGAGCCCGTTTGCCCCGGCTCGATGGTTATCTTGGGTTCTGAGGCGCTTTTCGCAGGTCAGAGCGAGATGATCTTGCCAGGCGCGTAGGGCATGATGGCCGGCGCTGACGGTACGGCGGGCTGCGGTGGCGGACGGTCGCGCTGGCCCCTTCATGACGCGCATCGACCTCGCCCCAACCTTGCAGGACATGCTGTCCGCATCGGTCGCCAGCACCCTGGCCCGCGCCGCCGCGCTCTGAGAAGGCGTCCAGGGCCGACGCCCTCGAACGGGCTGCGTCACGGTGTCCGGCTGCCGGGCCGTCCCCGACGAGCCCCCGGGAACTGACCATCCGACCGGAGCGCGCGCCCGGCGACTCCTACGAAGTGCACGTCGTGGCGGGAAGACCCAAGCGGGCTGAGTTCCGTGGTTCGGCGTGCCCAACGACATGGGTGACGGCGATTCGGATCGCCGTCACCCCGTCGGGAGGTTACGCGGGGGGCTGGGAGACGACGACCACGTGGGTGGTCTTCGCCGGCTCGATTGTCGAGTTCCCCACCAGCTGGATGACGTACGTGTGCTTGCCGGCCGTCGTCGGCGTGTCAGCGAAGCTGAACGACCCGTCGGCAGCGGCAGTCATCTTGGCCAGGGCTTTCGAGGTAGTGCCATCGGGGTTGGAGACGTTACGTACGACGGTGACAATGGTGGGCGGGAAGGTGATGCCGTCGGCGGCGAACGTCCCGTTGAATTCGAGTCGCTCGCCGACGACGCCGGCGGTCGGGCCGGTCACCGTGAGCACCGGCTGGTACAGGCCCACCTCGACGATGGCCGAGGCGCCGCTGCCCCTGAACCATGAGTTGCCCGGCCAGTACAATCGATATTCGTACGACCCCCATTTCGGTGCGGTATCGGTGAACTGGTACGTGCCGTCCGCCTCCGTGGTGACTTCCTGGAAGGGCCGGGAGGTACCGTCGGGGAGCCAGCGGTACAGCTCAAGCGTCTGCACGCCGGGCAGCGCGCCGGTGCTCAGCGTGAGCCGCCCGCCGAAGGTCAGCTGCTTGAGCGCGGTCGCCTCGGAGGGAGCCGTCATGGTCAGGGTGGAGGCGTGGTAGGGCGAATGCGGCAGCCGCCAGAGGTGCATCCGCCCGGTGTCAGGCTCCTTCAGCACCGCGTAGGTGAGTACGCCGTAGAAGGCGATGCTGCCCGCCACCAGCGCCTTCCCCTGGTGGTCGGCCGAGTAGATCACCTCCGCTGTGGCCGGGTCGTACACCACAATCTCCGCCGCATCGCCCGCGGAGGAGTTCCAGCCGCCCACGACATAGGCTCCGTTCGGGCTGGCCGCGACGGCGGTGGGCAGGCCGTGCTCGCTCAGCTCGCCGCTGTCGTAGGCGCGTGTCCTGGCGTTGGTCGTCGTGTCCCAGGCGTCGAACTGGTGGGTGTCGGCCAGCGCCGACAGCGCCGCTGACCCGTAGTCGCCGAGGGCGAGGTCCCGCAGGGACGTGTCAGCGCGGATCTCGCCGCGCGGGGTGGCCGGGGTGCTGCTGACGTCATACACCCTGATCGAGGCGGGATCGGCTCCCGGCTCTCCCGCCACCAGAGTGCTCCCGGCGACGGCGACCAGCGGAGGCTGCGTCGTGCCTGGCCCGACCGGGACGAGGGTGGGTGTCGGCCTCCACAGCTCGAGGGCGACGACGCCTCCTTCCCCCGCTTGGCCGCACCCGTATCCGACCCACAGCCGCTCGTACGACTGGGCCAGTGTGGACGGGCACGGGTAGGCGGTGAGGTCGATCCGCTTGGTGATGGCAAGCGTTGCGATGTCGATCTCGATCACTTCATGCGAATCGCGCAGCGCCGCGTACACCTTCCTGCCGTTGTCCGCCACGGACAGCGCCACGGCACCGGACAGGCCGCTGATCGTGTCGATGAGCGCGCCGTCGCTTTTGGTGACCACGATCCGATCGTCGGCGGCGACGAAGATTTTGCCGCTCTGCGCCACCACGTCGCCGCCCCTGTCGGCGGCGACGCCGAGGTCGGTGACGGTGTCGGCGGCCGAGGCGGCGGGTGCCTGAGCGACGAGCAGGACCGCTGCCAGGAGCAGGGACCCGGCCAGGGCGGCTAATCGGTGGGAAAGAGGAGCACGGCCAGAGCTTGAGAGGCGCACATGCACTCCATTCTGAAGGACGATTGTCGAACGTATGTTCGCACATTGGATCATCGTCGTCCAGAACGGCCTCAGACAAGGTGATCCCATCGCCCGCCGCCCCAGACGGACCTCGTACGGGGCGTCGCCAACAAGGTCCTGACCGCGATGGGCACGGTGCGGGTGCGCCGTGAGAGGTCATCACCGTCTTCACGGCCACCCATCCAACGAGTTGCCCCTCTCGGCTGGGATCGGGTGCCACCCGAGGTCCATCGTTATCGTCGGCGCGGTGTCACCTTCGGAGCACATGCCTGCAAGGCCGGCCAACATGCCTTACGTGCCTACTTTGGCCTGCTGGGCGGCCCGGCGCAGGCGCCCGGACACCGTCCTGCGCTGGCACCGCGATCTGATGAAACGGCGTCACGCCGGTACTTGCCGGCCGAAGCGGCCTGGGCGCCCGCCCACGGTCTGGGAGATCCTCAAGCAAGAAGGCCTTGATCCGGCACCCCGGCGGACATCCACCACGTGGGCCGACTTCCTGCGCGTTCGACGCCGTCCCGCCAGAGCCGCAGGGGCCCGAGGATCTGCAGGCGCAGATGTCCGGTGGAGACCATCTCGACGCTGATCGTAGACCGGTTTGAGCAGGTTTTCAGCCCAGTTTGAGGGGTTTGTCGCAAAGTTCCCACGTGATCAAATCAACGGCCCTACGGAGCTTCGCGACCGCCGCGCTCCTCGCCACCTCGGGCGTGGTCGCCTGTGGGTGTGGAAACTCAGCCGCCGAGATTGACCTGGGGGCTCGTGGCCTGAGCATGGTGAGGCCTCGGGCATCCTGCTGACGGTGTCGTGGTCCTTCCTCCACCTCATTCTCGGGCGTGTCTTTCAGTTCCTGGTCCTGCTGGGCCGCGGTGATCGGGCCTCCTGGTACCGGTCGCGCACGCGGCGACGGGCCCCTCGCCGAGGCCATCGGCGTACGGGTCGTGTCCTGGTGGGGTGCGGCGGAGCTCTTGTCCTGGCTGGCGCCGCCGTTGCCGCCTGCGTACGAGAAGCGTGGCGGCTGAACACCGGAGACCTTCCACGAGCGGCGACCGATGTGTAAGGAACGAGACGCTACTGCCCTCTGATGTCGAAGCGCCAGCAGTTCCGCCTCCTTGGAGAGGTTCCTTCGTAGCAGCAGCGCGGCAAAGACAACAGATGTCGGGTGACGGCGTACACCGTAGACAAGATCACCGAGAACTGCCTACGACGCCTCGTCACGTACCTACCTCTTCCAGACTTCCGTCAGCTTGTGTAGTCGGCTGTCCGGAATCTGCTGGGCGCCTCAGCCGCGGGCGATCATGCGAACGCTAATCGCGGATCCGGGTCAGAGCAGTCGCTGAGTCACGGATCACCAGTTCGGGTTCGGGGTCGGTGATGACACCGCCTGCGCTTGGCCGCCCCGCGATCAGGTCGTAAAGCGCCTCGACGCCGGCCCGGCCGAGTTGGTACATGGGCATCCGGACTGCGGTGACGGCCGGGCGCAGGTGTTGCATCAGGTCGACGTCGTGGATGCCGACCACCGACAGCTGGTCGGGGATGGTGATGCTGAGGTCGCGTGCGGCGGCCAGGACCCCGACCGCGCTCATGATGTTGTTGACGACGATGGCGGTCGGCGCGGTTGGCGCCTGCATGGCCTGCCGGAGCCCGTCGGCGCCGGCCTGCTCACCGAACCCGGTGGCCAGGTGTGGGGCCGGTGTCAGCCCGGCGGCGTCCATCGCCTGCTGGTAGCCCAGGTAGCGCTGCTGGGAGATGTATCCAGAACCCCCGACGAAGACGATGTGGCGGTGGTGGAGGTTGACCAGGAATCGGGTGGCGATCTCGCCTGCGCGGCGATCGTCTATGTCGATCCAGGGATGGTCCAGTGCGTGTTCCAGGATGAGGATCGGCTTGGGGTGGGAGCTGAGTTCGGCCATCACGTCGTCGTCCAGCAGCCCTTCGCCGCGGATCAGAATGCCATCGACCGTGCCCTGGCTGAGCAGCCGGGTCAGGAACTGGCTGCCGGAGCGCATCGTCTCGGCATCGCCCAGCAGGACCGTTGCGCCGTGCTCCGCCGCCGCCTCGTAGACCCCATGCCGCAGCGGTCCGTAGACCGGGTTGTCGATCTTGTTGAGGATCATCGCGATCATGTCGGTTTGGTTGAGTCGCAGCGAGCGCGCCGTTTGGTTCGGCTGGTAACCCAATTCCTGCATCGCCCGGAGCACCCGGGTGCGGGTGGATTCCCTCATCCGGGTGTGGCTCGTGCCGTTGACCACCGCCGACACCACGGCGAGTGACACCCCAGCCGCGCGTGCGACGTCACGTTGCGTTGCCATGGTGGAAGCCTACTAGGTTCTTGACGTAACGTCTCACCATCCCTATTTTGATTTAACGTTACGTCAACAAGGAGTACATATGACATCGACACGTCGCACCGTCCTCCTCCGGTCCTCCTGGGCGACGGTGAACATCGGCGACGTGGCTCACTCCCCTGGCGTGGTGCGGGCGTTTCAGCGGTTCGCCCCCGAGGTCGAGGTCATCCTCTGGCCGGTGCGGCTGGAGGAGCGCGAACGATCCATGCTGCGGCACGCGTTTCCCGACCTGCGCGTCGTCGATGGCACTCTCGGCGGGGACGGGCCGAGCGCCCCGGAGTTGGCCGCCGCCATCGACGGCGCGGACGTCCTGATGCACGGATCGGGCGCCGACGCCTTCCAGAGCACCGAGATCGATTGGTGGCGCGAGCACGTGGGCCGCCCGTATGGATACTTCGGGATCACCGTGGATCCGCTGTGCCCACCGACCATGGCGACGCTGCCGGAGCTGGCACAGATGGTCGATCTGCTCCCACCGTCCTATCTCGAGGACGACGTCAAAGACCGTTTCGACAGCGCCGACTTCGTGTACTGCCGCGAAACGCTGACCCTGGCCACCCTGCGCAGCCAGAAGATGACCGGGCCCGACCTCGCCTTCGGGCCGGATGGCACGTTCGCGTTCGACCACACTGACGCCGTCGCCGCCGCTCGCCTGCTGGAGAATTTCGGCCTGCAGCCCGGTCGGTTCGCCTGCTTCGTTCCGCGGCTGCGCTACGCCCCCTATGCGAAGATCTACGGCACGGAACCGACCCGCGAGCAGATGCGGCGCGACGCGGTCAACCGGGCCACCGTGACGCACGACCTGGCGGTGCTGGCGGCGGCGATCGAGACCTGGGTACGCGTCAGCGGCCTGCCGGCCGTCGTGGTGCCCGAGATGAGCTATGCCGTCGAGCTCGCTCACGAGCAGCTTCCCAGCCTGCTCAGTCCACGGACGCTCGATCAGGTCCGGCTCCTGGACCGGTACTGGCCGCTGGAGGAGGCGACCGGGGTCTACGCCGTCTCGTCGCTGGTGGTCAGCATGGAGTGTCATTCGCCGATCCTGGCCGCACGACATGCGACCCCGACCGTCTACCTTCGGCAGCCGACCGAGACCACGAAATCTCAGATGTTCGCCGACCTCGGCGCCCCAGACCTGGTGATCGAGCTCGACCATCGTGCCGCGGCGACGGTCGTCGCGGCGGTCACCGACATCGCCACCGACCCGGCGCCCGCGGTCGCCCGGAGCAGGAGGGTCGCGGCCAATGCCGACGACCGGCTGCGGGCGGCGGTGCGAGCCTGCGTCACGGGCCGGCCCATCGGCCTGCCTGCACCGGTGGAGACCGGCGATGCGTAGCCTGCGCGACCGCTGGCGGCGCGACCGGGTCCTGCTGCTGCTGGCGCTTCCCGGGGTCACGGCGCTGCTGCTGTTCCACTATCTGCCGCTCGGCGGGAACATCATCGCGTTCCAGGACTTCCAGCCGTTCCTCGGAATCTGGCACAGCCCGTACGTCGGGCTGGACAACTTCGAGCCGGTGCTCACCGGCGACCCGGTGTTCCTCAACGCACTCGTCAACACGCTGATCATCACGCTGATCCAGGTGGTCTTCGTGTTCCCGCTGCCGATCTGCCTCGCGTTGATCCTGAACGCGACCATCAGCGAACGGCTCAAACGCCTCACCCAGTCGATCCTCTACATGCCGCACTTCCTGTCCTGGGTCATCGTGGTCGCCCTGTTCCAGCAGATGTTCGGCAACGGCGGGATGCTCAACGCCTGGCTGCGCTCGGCCGACCTGTCCACGTTCCACATCGTCGGCGTACCCGAGTTGTTCAAACTCATGATCACATCACAGGTGATCTGGAAGGACACCGGCTGGTCGACGATCATCTTCCTCGCCGCACTGTCCAGAGTGGATCCGGCGCAGATGGAGGCCGCGGTGGTGGACGGCGCCTCGGCAGCTCGCCGCCTGTGGCACGTGACCCTGCCCGCCATCCGCCCGGTGATCGTCCTGCTGCTGATTCTGCGGCTCGGTGACTCGCTGTCCGTCGGGTTCGAGCAGATCATCCTGCAGCAGGCACAGGTCGGTGCCGGTGCCGGCGAAGTACTCGACACCTACGTCTACAACCACGGGATCGTCGGCGGCGACTGGGGCACCGCGGCCGCGGTGGGGCTGATCAAAGGCATTGTCGGTGTCGCGCTCGTGCTCGGCGCCAACCGGTTGGCCCACGCCCTGGGCGAGCAGGGGGTGTACGCCAAGTGACGAGCCGATCTGTGCCGACTGCGGTGTCCGTGGCGCGCCCCGCCGGGGGCACGGCGCCGCGGCGGCCACGCTCGGGCCGCAGCCGGCGTCCGGTCTGGATGGGCGAGCCCAGCAAGCTGGGGGTCGGTGCGCGGGGACTCGTGCTCGGCCTTGGCTGCCTGGCGGTCTTGGTGCCGTTCTGGGCGGTGCTCATGACCAGCATCGCCTCCCCGGAGGAGGTCAACAGGGCGGGCGGCTTCGTGCTGTGGACGAACGAACCGACGCTGGACTCCTACCGGGCCGTCCTGTCCGGAGGAATCGTCACCCGTGCGCTGCTGGTGAGCGCCGGCATCACCGTGGTCGGCACGGCACTCAGCCTCGTCGCCACGATCGCTCTGGCGTACGCGCTGTCGCGGCCAGGTTCGTTGCTGCAAAAGCCGTTCCTGCTGATGACGGTGTTCACCCTGCTGTTCAACCCGGGCATCATCCCGATGTACCTGACGGTCAAACAGCTCGGCCTGCTGGACAGCTACCTGGCGTTGATCCTGCCGGTGCTGGTGAACGCGTTCAACGTCATCGTCATGCGCGCCTTCTTCCAGGGAATCCCCGGCGAGCTGCGGGAAAGCGCCTATATAGACGGTGCCGGGGAGATGCGCATCCTGCTGCGGATCGTCCTGCCACTGTCGAAGGCGGTCGTCTCCGTGATCGGGCTGTTCTACGCGGTGGCGTACTGGAACGCCTTCTTCTCCGCGATGTTGTACCTCCAGTCGTCGGAGAAGTGGCCGCTGCAACTGGTGCTGCGCACCTACGTCGTCAACAACACCCCGATCGGGTCCGACCAGCTCAGCTCGAACCTGGAGAACCTGCCACCACAAATCTCCGTCCAGATGGCGATTCTCGTCATCTCCGTCCTGCCCATCCTGTTCATCTACCCCTTCCTCCAAAAGCACTTCGCCAAGGGACTCATGGTCGGCGCCGTCAAGGGCTGACCGGTCGTCCACGCAATGCGGAAAGGAGACGTCATGGCACCCACCTTCAGCCGCCGCGACGTCCTGGCACTCGGCGCGGCAGCGGGGCTGGCCCCGCTGCTCGGGGCCTGCGGTGACGGCAGCCCGAGTTCGCCGAACAGCTCGACCGGGTCGGTCAGGCTGCCCACCTACAAGCCCGTCACCGCGGCCACGCCCGACCTGGCCGCCGAGCCGGCCGGGGTGTCGCCGGGATACTTCACCTACCCGACCTCCTCCAGCGCCGCATCACAACCGGTGAAGGGCGAAGCCGTCACGGCACTGACGTACACCTACGACCCGATTGCCCCCGCGCTCGGCTCGAACCCCTACTGGCAGAACCTCAACAGGCAACTCGGCACCGAACTGAAGATCACGTACGTCCCCTCGACCGACTACAAGAGCAAGGTCGCCACGACCATCGCCGGTGGCGATCTGCCCGACATGGTGGCTATCCAGGGCGTTGTCCAGCAGATGCCCGCCATGCTGAAGGCGACATTCACCGACCTCACCGAGTACCTGTCCGGAGACGCGGTCCTCGCCTACCCGAACCTCGCCGCCCTGCCCACCGATGCCTGGCGCAGCACCGTCTACGACCAGCGGATCTGGGGCATCCCCGTGCCGCGGGCACGGATCGGCACCGTGCTGTACACCCGGGCCGACCTGCTGGCCAAGGCAGGACTCAGCCTCCAGCCCGATTCGTGGGCCGAGTTCAAGGAGATGGCGGCCGCGCTGACCGACGAGCGGGCCGGTCGGTGGGCGTTCGGACAGATCCCGTTCAACACGATCCTTGAGATGAACGGGATCACCGGCAACTGGCCCGGCGGCACCGGCGCCTGGCAGGCCGAAGGTGGCGTCTTCACCCACTCCGGGACGACACCGCAGTTCACGCAGGCCCTCGAGGACACCGTCGAGCTGGTGAAGCCGGGGGTGATACATCCCGACCACGCGGGCGCGCCCAACACGAAGCGCAACGCGTGGATGCTGGCCGGCACGACCGCGTTCACCATCGGCGGGTACGCCGGGTGGGGCAAGTTCTACGGCCAGGCGAAAGACGTGCCCGGCTTCCGCCTGACCGGCATGCTCTCGCCCACCCGCGACGGCACAGGGACGCGGTTACGCACGCCCGGCCCGACCCTGTCCAGCTTCACCGCCATAACCAAGACCGACAACGCTGACCGGATCAAGCAGATCCTCAAGGTCCTCGACTGGTTGTGCTCACCCTTCGGCAGCAGCGAGTACCTGGCCCTCCGGTACGGCGTCGAGGGCCAGACGTTCACCCGCAACGGCTCCGACCCGACCCTCACCGAGGGCGGGCGCAGCCAGGTATTCCTGCCGGTGCGGTACCTCGCCGAAGCATCGCCCGTCATCTACGAGCCGGGCAACCGACAGGCCGTACAGGACCAGCACGACCACCAGGTCGCCGGCGTCCCGCTCGCCGTCGCGGACCCGACCCTCGGGCTGTACTCGGAGACCGCCGCCAGCAAGGCTGCCAGCGAGCAGCAGGAACTGGACGCGGTGCTGCTGGAGATCCAGCTGGGGAACAAGCCCGTCTCGGCGTGGCAGCCGGCCATCAAGAAGTTCATGGACCGGGTGGGCAACAAGATCAAGGCCGAGTACGAGGAGCAGGCCGGTGGTTGACGCGCTGGACTCAGCTGACACTCTCACGGGCTTAGGGAGAAGACAGTGGTGAGACGGAGCAAGTTACGTTGGTACACGCGTGGTCGGGCCCGTGCGGCGGTCGTGCTGGCTCTGGTGGCGGCGGTTCTGTCGCCGGGCAGTGCCGCCGTCGCCGACATGTCGGATCTCGGTAGGCTGCTCGACCTGACGCGCCCGGGGCTCGGCGCGGTGGCGGCTGAGCTGGCCGCCGGTGATGAAGCGGGCGCCGCGAGCGAGCTCAAGGCGTATTACGCGGGCCGCGCCGACGTCCATTACCCGGCTCCGGCCGAGGGCCTGGGCGGTGGCGACTCGGGCCCCGACGAGCTCGCGGCGGGGATCTTCCGGTTCGGCGCCGAGACCCGCAACTTCTACAACAGCGCCGAGCAGCGGATCGACATCGACTGGCAGGACCTTTGGGGTGGGACGCAGACCACCCCGGGCAGCGCGCAGACTTTGATGAGCGACTTCACGTTCATGCCCAAACTGACATTCGCTTACGTGTCCGAGAGTGACCCGGCGAAGCGTGCGGCGTACGCGGCGGCGTGGATGGACATCTCGCTGGACTTCTTCGCCGACAATCAGAGCTGGCCGCAGGGCCGCAACCTGTCGGCGGCCAAGCGGCTCGCCCAGCTGGTCAGCGCGTTCTCCGTGTTCCGGACCGATCCTGGCATCGACCCGGGTGATCTCGTGGCGTACCTGTCCGGCGTGCACGCCACGGCGGACTTCCTCGTCGGCGTGATGCAGATACATGTCGGAAACAACTGGTACATGTCGATGGCCCGCTCCGTCCACGCGGCAGCCGTGTTCCTGCCCGAGTTCTCGTCATCGTCTGGCTGGGAGTGGTTCGCGGTGCGCTCGGCCGAGCGGTTCCTGCGTGCGTACGTGAAGGGCGACGGTGTGTACCGCGAGCCGGCGTTCAACTATCAGGCATACGTGGCGGATATGCTCAACTCCGTCATAGCAGTCGCGGATGCCAACGGGCGAACCGTTCCTGATTCGCTCGTCCAGGGGGCGGACTGGATCGCGGATTCGCTGTTCGCGACCCGTCAGCCGAATCTTGAACCCGCGGCGATTGGCGACACGCCGAACAACTACGCGGGTACGTCGGCCATTCGCAGGAGCGGTGTACGCAACTCCTGGCCCGATTTCACCTGGGTCGCCTCCGGCCGAACGGAGGGGACCGCCCCGACGCTGTCGTCCACGGTGTTTCCGATCAGCTTCGCGGTTCAGCGTTCCGGGTGGGACGCCGATGCCCGGTACATGCTGATCAACAACCAGAATTCCAGTTACACCGCCTCGCATCGGCATCCGGACGACCTCAGCCTGGTGATGGCGGCGTACGGGCGTCCGCTGATCGTCGACTCCGGGGTGGGGGACTACAGCGCGACTCCGACGAACGACTGGATGCGCCGTGAAACCGAGGCGCACAACACCATCGAGGTCGACGGAGTCCCGCAGACCGCCGGCGTCCCCCGCACAACGTCGCTGTGGCGCTCGAACGCGGGCCTCGACATCTACCGCGGTGCGGCGATGGGCTACCGGCCGGTCGCGCACGATCGCGCGGTCTACTTCGTCAAGCCCGGCTTCTGGGTGGTCTCCGACGACCTCACCGGTGACACCGCCGCGCACGACTACCGGCAGCTCTGGCACTTCCCCGGTGATCCGGTGACCGTCAATCCCACGACGAAGGTCGCCACGGTCGGGTTCGACACCGTGCCGGGAGCCGCGCCCGTTGCCGGCGTGCGGCTCATCCCGGTGGCGACGGCCGGCGCCGCGGTAACCCCCAGGGTCCACAAGAATGGCGCCGTACGCGTCGGCGAGCAGGTACTCACCAACGTCGACTACCTGTCGTACGACTGGTCCTCCACCGGGCCGACGGGACTGGACACGGTCGTGGTTCCCGGCGAGGCCGGCCCGGCGCCCTCGGTGACGGCGAAGCGCATCGCCATGCCCGGGGTGAGTCACTCCGTGGCGACGGCGATGGAGATCGCCCTGCCAGACGCGACCGGACTCTTCTACCTTTCGCGCGAGGCGACTCCCTCGTCGAGGGCGTTCGGGGCCGCCACCACCAACGCCGAGACCGCCTACCTCGAGCGTGCTTCGGGCGGCGGGCTTACCAGGTACGCGCTGACCAGAGGGTCGTCGCTGATCGACCAAGGCAACACCGTTATCAGCGCATCCGCACCGGTGTCCGATATCAGTGTGGAACTGCGCGGCACGACCGCCCGGATCTCGCTTGGGGACCCGTTCACCGGCACGCTCTCCATCAACGCGCCGAACGCGAATGCGGTGACGGTGAACGACACCCCGATCGCGTTCACCCGCACGGGCAACCTCACTACCGTGTCACTCGAGGAACACTTTGCCCCGACACCCGTGCTCAACGACGAGTTCGACGATGCCGGCCTGGACCGCACCGCCTATGACTTCAACGGATCCTTTGGCGGCTGGACGCCGGTGCAGGGCACCTGGGCGCTCACCGGCGCACAGCCGGACACGCAGCTGGCACAGACCTCGACTGCGGACATGGTGTCGTTCGCGGCGCTGCAGGACGTACCCGATGACGTGGTCATGGCCGCGGACATCGTTCCCGGGGTACGCGGCCAGACGACGGCCCGTACCGGTCTCGCGTTCCGCTACCACGATTCCCGCAACTACTACCGGGCCGAAGTGCTCAACTCCACGTCGGGAGCGACGCTGCAGCTCGTGAAGATATACGACTCGACGACCACGGTTCTCGCGGAGACCGCACTGCCGATCGGCGCCAACGTCCCGCACAAGCTGGTCGTATCCGCGATCGGGAGGCATCTGAGCGCCAAAGTCGGCGACACGTCGATCTCCGCGGACGACGGACAGCTGCCGACGGGTGGCGCCGCCGCCTTTACGCATCGGCGGGCCGCGACCTTCGACAACATCGTGATCAGGGAAGGGCTCGATCAGGCCAGTTGGCGAGGAATAACAGGGTCTGTGTCCGTCGCCTCGGGCAAGTTGCACCTCACGCCGCCTGCCGGTGGCCGGGCGCACGTACTGGCCGACTCGACACTGCCGACGCGCTTCTCCGAGGCGTGCGACTATGTCGTGGAGACCACGGTCACGATCGACGGATCCGTCGGTAACGCAGGAATCTCGCTGCGAGACACCACGGACGCGTACGGGTATCGGATCCACGTCGGCAAGACGAGCAACGGAACCCAGTACGCGAGCATCATCCGCGAGGCTCACGCGTCGGGTCCCGTCACAGTGGCCACGGCATCCATCAGCAACCCGTTGACAGGTCCCGTGCGACTGGGTGCGGCGGTTCAGGGCGACCGCATCACCGTGACGTTGAACGGCGTTCAGATCCTGAAGGGTCGCGACACCGTTGTGCGCAGCGGCGGCGTCGGGCTTTACGCATCCACGGAGAGCTCGTTCGAGAACGTCACCGTCGCACAGTCCTGCGGGCGGGAGCGCCTCCGGCCGATTGCTTCTGGCACCAGCCACCGCCTGAACCACGACGACGGAACTGGCGTATAGCACGTGGCTGACCAGCCAGTTCGCTGGAGAACCCCAGATAACGATTGATGTCGACGGTGAACGCCCCCGACATGCGCGTAGCCCGTAGCAGCGCGCGGTGTGCCGCGAGGGTCTCGACCGAGGCGGTCATCGCCTCGGTCAGCGCCCGTCCGGCGTCGTCGGCATCGCGGGCGGCCAGGCCCAGCGGCTCGATCTCTTCGGCGAAGTACGTCTGGAGGGCACGCATCCATGGCGGGCCACTCGATACGAGATGGGTGTAGCTCGTTATCGGTGACCGGAGTGATCAAGCGGTGAGGGCATGCTTGGCCGGGTCATTTCCGTTGTTGGAGGGTCGCGAGGTAGACGTCGGTTGAGTTCTCTAAGTAGGTGATGTCGGCGAGTTCCCAGCCGGTTCCGTTGGCGAGTTCGGCGAGTTCGCGTGGTGCCAGGCTGAGGTAGTGGAACCAGGGCGTTGCGACGTCGCGATAGCGGACCCGCATAGTGCGTTGTCCGGCTATGCGGCCCGCCCGGAGATTTCGTTCGTTGTAGGGCAGGTGCAGGGCGTCGTCGGAGTCGGTCGGGTTCCGGCCTTGACCGACGATGATGGCGCCTGGTGCGGCCATCGCGGCCAGTGCCCGCAGGAATTCCGGAGCCCTTTCCCGGCTCTCCAGCAGGCCGTGGTTGGCGCCCAGGAGCAGGAAGCTGTCGTATCGCTCTCCGGTCGCGGCATGCTCGTCGACCGTGCCGCGAACGGCGGAACCCATGCCTTGCCGCCGGCACACTTCGAGAGCGCCCGGTGAGATGTCGATCGCGGTGACGGCGTGGCCCCGATCGAGCTCCGGGAACCCGGTCCTGGCCTGCGGCCAGATGTGCAGCCACAGGTCTCGCAGGCCTAAGGCGTTGTCTGTTTCGTCGTCGCCCATCAGGGCGTCGCGCATCTTTTCGATGAGGCGATGACCGCAGGGGGCGCGTGGCGGCGTCTGCCCGGACCGCAGCAGCGATACCGGGTCGCCGACGGCGCGCCGCGTGCCGGGCCGGATCGCGTCCAGGACCGCCTCACGGGAGACGGTCTGCCGTTGAACCGTCTGCGCGATCTCCGACCGCGGGTCGTAGGCACCGGGGTTGGTCAGATATTGGGCCAGGTCGATGGGTCGGCCGCTGTCGTCCCGGCTCGCTTCCGCGACGAGATCGACGACCGCCTTGTAGACGTCAGCGGCTGCCGATGGCGCGAAGCCAAGCGTGCTGGCTGCTGGTTCCACAATCTGGCGGATGTTGACGTCCCGGATGTCATGCTTCGCTGGCTGCTCGCAGTCGAACTGCAGCTGCGCACGAACCGCAGGAGCATCTCGAACAGCCCTGCCGGTAAACCGGCCGGGTCGTGCCGTTTCGGTTGGGCGGCACCGGTGCGGCGGGTGCGGGGATGTTGTCCAGGGTGGTGGACTTCGCTGCCATTTCCATCATGGCCCATGCCAAGTGCGCGATCAGCGCGGTCCTCCGCGGCGTGTCCAGCTCATCGGCCCGGCACACGTCCAGCAGGGCACGCGGCGTGTAGTCACCCGGTCTGCCGCCCAGACGCGTGTTGCTGGCCAGCCGTACGACCGGCCAGCTGGTGTAGCCGAGCCACCGGTCGAACGGGTGCGCGATCTCGCCGTGGTCACGCAGCGACTTCATTGTGGTGTACAGCATCTGGTCGTGGTGCTTGACCGACACCAACTCCAGCAGGGGCAGCCTGTCCCGCACGATAATGAAGTCTTCCTGCCACTCACAGATGATCTTCACGATCGACGTGTCGGTGTGCAGGCTCAGGCGGTACGAGGCGATGATCTTGGTCTGGTAGTGGTAGTTGCCCTGGGTCGGCGCGCCCGCGTCCTCGGCCGGCCGCCGAAAGAGGTCCAGCTCGAGCTGACCGCTCATGTCGACGCCCCTCCGCCGGCGACGCCGACCTGCGCCCGGCCCTCACCACCGTCGGCGCCGACTGGATCGACGACCTCCCGGACGGCCTGGACACCCACCTGGGCCCCGGCGGCCACCGCCTTGACGGTGCACAGACGCAGCAGGTGGCCCTGGCCCGCGTGGTGCTCGCCGACCCCCACACGCTGATCCTCGACGAGGCCACCGCTCTCCTGGACCCGGGGACCGCCCGCCACACCGAGCGCGCCCTGGCCGCCGTCCTCTCCGGACGCACCGTCATCGCCATCGCCCACCGCCTGCAGACCGCCCACGACGCCGACCGGGTGGCGGTCATGCAGGACGGCCGGCTCACCGAACTGGGCACGCGCCACGACCTCGTCGCGGCGGGCGGCACGTATGCCGCCCTCTGGCATTCGTGGCACGGCGCGTGAGCCTCATCGCAGGACTCGCCCGTTGGCCCCCATACTGGGCAGATCGCATATCGACGCCCGGGAGGCCGAACCGTGCCGGAGACTGTGCTGCGTAACGTCTTCCACGTGGCGGCCCCGCCGTCCGCGGTGCTCACGCATCTGAGTGAGCCGTCGAGCTACGTAGGCCTGTCGCCGCTCGTGGTGGAGGTGCGGGACGTGCGGCGGGAGCCCGGCCAGACCCGGTTCGTGTCCGTGGAGCGCTTCCGGTTCCTGGGTTTCGTGCAGTACGACAACCTGATCGAGGTGACGTTGCGCGCCTCCCGCGAAGGCGTCGAGGGCGAGGTGGACAGCCCTGGCGGGGTGCGGCTGGACTACCGGTTCGGGCTGGCCGCCGCGGGCGAGGGGACCGAGGTGGAGGACGCGCTGAGGGTGCGGGCGACGTTCGGGCCGGTGCTCCGGTACGCCGCCCGCAAGGCCAGGGAGGTGCAGCTCGCCCGCGCGCAGATCCTCGCGGAACGTGCCCGGACGCTGTGAACGCCCGGCTCGCGGGCAGGCGGAGCAGGCGCAGCTCGTGCGCGCCGTTCGGCCGGGTCATCTCGTAGTAGAGCCGCCACTCGCCGTCCACGATTACTCACGGCCGCCGGCGGCGGGTGGTCCGGGCCGCCGTGAGGGATCGATGACCTGAGGCTTCGGTTGAGGAGAGGCGATCCGGGAAACGTGCGTGCCATGTCCGAACGGCGCCAGGAAAGCCTGGGGGAAGTCGTCGTGGGGTTGCTCGCCCCGCCCGGCCCCACCAGCGAGCACGCGCAAAGACTGGCCCGGGACCTGCCCGACCCGCTGGAGCAGCGCTTTCCCGGCTTCGCCTTCCGGGTCGAGCTGATTACCGAGGCGTTCTCGGGACCCTCGGGACGCGGTGAGGACCTGGTGCAGCTCACCCGGCGCCGGCTGCTCGATCATGGCTGGCAGCTGGCGATCTGCCTCACCGACCTGCCCCTGCACGTGGGGCGGCGCCCGGTCGCCGGGCACGTCAGCGTGCCTCGATGTCCGGCAGGTTCTCCTTGCCGGTGTCAGGCTCGGTGTCGGTGCAGACGAACATCATGTACTTCATCGCGCCCTCCTCGAATCGACGGCGTTTCACCAAAGCGACGAACGGGCGCGACGCTTATGGACATGTCCCACGCCAGTATTTGAGCACAATGGTGGACGGCGTCTGGTTTCTGTCGGTGGCGTGCGGCACTCTCCTGCGGTGAGTACGCGATGTTCAAGGTCCGGGGATGGCGGGCCGACATGCTCGGCCCGTGGGACGGAACCAGGGCGGCAGCGGACGCCGTCCTGCTGCGCGGCGGTGGCCGGATCGACTTGTTGACGCATGGGCGCCGGCACAGCCGGCCCCGGTCGGCCTGCAGTCGGATTTGCGCATTTTGGGCAAATAATGGGTTCAATGATTCTTATGTGACCGTTAGTCCAAATGGGCGGAGGGGAGGACTTCGGGGGCGAGAGGCCGTCGGACGTCTCCATTGAGACGGCGCCGGCTGCCGGACACCCATTCGACGGCCGCGCCCAATGGCCAAGGCAGGACGGTATGGAATACGACGACTTTCTGGACAAGGTGGCTTGGCGCGCCGGTGTCTCCCGCAGCCAGGCGGAGACGCTCACGCGCGCCGTGCTCGAGGTGTTGGCCGACCGGATCAGCGGTGGAGAGGCACGCGATCTGGCCGAGAGCCTGCCCGAGCCGGCGAAGGGCTGGCTGCTGCCGGACGACGAGATCGCCAAGGGGTACGGGGTCCACGCGTTCGTCCGGCGCGTGGCCGACCGCGCAGGGGTGCCGGCCCCGGCGGCCGAGAGCGGGACCCGTGCCGTCCTCGCCGCCCTCAGGGAGGCGGTCGGTATGAAGGAGTTCCGCGACGCGACCTCCCAGTTGCCCAAGGAGTACGACGTGCTGCTGTCGGTGCCCGCGAGCCGCGGCGGACGCGAGTCCTGAAGGGGGATGGGAAGGCCATGGATTACCAGGAATTCATCACGATCGTCGAGCAGGCCGCCGACGTGCCGGCCGAGGAGGCGGAACGTGTCTCCTGCCTGACGCTACGTACGCTCGCGCGGCGCATCACCATGGGCGAGGCCGAGGATCTGGGCGAGCGCCTTCCCGACCGGCTCCGTCCGTGCGTCCAAGCCGACGGGCCGACGGAGAAGTTCCACCTCGACGAGTTCATCAGGCGCATCGCCGAGCAGATGGAGGTCGATCCGGACACCGCGGAGCGGCGGGCGTGCGGGGTGCTGGCGGCGCTGTGGCGGGCGGTCGGCCCGGACGAGTTCGACGATTTGCGCTCCGAGCTGCCCTCGGACTTCGCGCCGCTGCTCGACACCGCGGCCGCCACCGTGCCACCCCAGGAAGAGGAGCCGCCGTTCACCGGCAACCTCTCCTACGACACGTTCCTCGACCGGGTCAGGGAGCGCGCCGGGATCGGCCGCGACCGCGCGGCACGCGCCGCGGACGCCGTGCTCGAGGTCCTCGGCCTCAGGCTCGCGGGCGGCCAGGTGCGGGACCTGATCCCGCTCCTGCCCCTGGAGCTGCGCCCCGCCCTGCGACGGGGCGACGCCCGGAGCAAGCGGGGCGCCGTGCCCATCTCGCCCGACGTCTTCCTGCACGACGTGGCCAAACGCGAGGGCGTCACCCAGGCGGATGCCCACAAGGACGTGAGAGCCGTGTTCGCCGTGCTGCGCGAGGCCATCGGGGAGAAGGAGTACCACGACACGGTCGCCCAACTCCCCGGCGAGTACCGGCCGCTGCTGAAGCAGGGATAGGCGCTCCGCGAGGCACTGTCCCGTCGTCCCACCGGCCGAGGACGACTGACCCGCAGGGAACGCACGTGGGCGGGCCGCCGCACCACGCCGCGGCCGGTGGAGCGGCCGTGTGCGGCCTCGGGGATCAATGGAACCGTGGTTGGCGCTTGATCATGGTGCGGGCTTGGTGGCTGTTTCATAGGTGGTCCCTCCCTGTCAAAATAGACATAGGTGACAAAAAGGCATGAAACTCTGTGCTGAGGGTGGGGAAGGAGACATCCCTTCGTGGGAGCAAGCAAGCCGGATCCGGAGATCCCTGATCCACAGGTACGCGAACGGGCCAGTGCCCGCCGTTGTGCAAGAAGGTGCCGACGGTCGCGGCCGTTACCACTCCGCCGACCGGATCGACGGCGAGTCCCATGGGGACCTGGCCACCAAGGGATTGGTGGCTGCGGGCCGTCCGGAATGTCCCTGGGCCAGGGCGGGTTGAAGCACGTGTGAAAAAGATCGGGTTTCTGAGCTTCGGGCACTGGTCGTCCTCGCCGTACTCGAAGGCACGCAGCGCGTCCGACACCCTGCTGCAGTCGATCGAGTTGGCCGTGGCCGCCGAGGAGCTCGGAGCCGACGGCGCCTACTTCCGGGTCCACCACTTCGCCCAGCAGCTCGGGAGCCCGTTCCCCCTGCTGGCGGCAGTCGGCGCGAGAACGAGCCGGATCGAGATCGGCACGGGCGTCATTGACATGCGGTACGAGAACCCCCTCTACATGGCCGAGGACGCCGGCGCGGCCGACCTCATCGCGGGCGGCCGGCTGCAGCTCGGCATCAGCCGCGGGTCACCGGAGCAGGTGATCGACGGCTGGCGCTACTTCGGCTACGAGCCGGCCGAGGGCGAGACCGACGCGGACATGGCGCGCAGGCACGCCGAGGTCTTCCTCAAGGTGCTGGACGGCGAGGGATTCGCCAAGCCGAACCCGCGGCCGATGTTTCCCAACCCGCCCGGCCTCCTGCGCGTCGAGCCGCACTCGGAAGGGCTGCGTGAGCGGATCTGGTGGGGTTCCGGCTCGAACGCGACCGCGAAGTGGGCCGCCGGGCTGGGCATGCACCTGATGAGCTCCACCCTCAAGGACGACGAGAACGGCAAGCCGTTCCACGTCCAGCAGGCCGAGCAGATCGCGGCCTACCGGCAGGCATGGAAGGAGGCCGGTCACGAGGGTGAGCCGCGGGTCTCGGTGAGCCGCTCGATCATGCCGATCGTCACCGACACCGACCGCGCCTACTTCGGTCACGAGAGCGGCAGCTCCGACCAGGTCGGCTTCATCGACGCCACCACCAGGGCCATCTTCGGCCGCACGTACGCCGCCGAGCCCGACGTCCTTGTCAAGGAACTGGCCGCCGACGAGGCGATCGCCGCGGCCGACACGCTGCTGCTGACGGTGCCCAGCCAGCTCGGCGTGGACTACAACGCCCATCTCCTCGAATCGGTCCTGACCCACGTCGCCCCCGCGATCGGCTGGCGTTGACCTTCAGCCATTTGACGCTGACGGCGGACAACCTTCTGTGCGACACCAGCTGGGCCTACCGTTATGTCACCGAGGAGGACGTTTTCCTGGAAGGCATGTCCGACTGGCACCGCGGCCGGGGCGTCTCCCTTGGGGTCAGAACTGGATCGGCGAGGTCGAGACGGACTGGGCGGGCAGGTGCGGGGGAGCATATGCCACCCCCAGGGACGCCGGCCGGGCGAGACTGGCAAAGTCGTCGCGGCGTACGGCGCACCGCCACATGCGCAGCCACAGCCCGTTGGCAGAGCCGAGCACCCCGCCATGTCACCGGTGCCCACGGCGTGCTCGATGTCGTCCAGAGTGGTCGGCAGCGAGTCCGGACGGCGCAAAGATCTGGATCAGGGATGTAATGGGAAGTCCCCGGATGCAGGCATGTGCGGCCGCCGCCGTCCATGGCCTCAAAGACCTCCACACCAGAGGTTGACCATGGCCGCAACCACGACCCGCACTCATGGCGGGGCTCACCGCGCATTACCGCAAGCCCGGCGCTCGCCGGGACGGCGCCTGAGTGCTGTGTGCGGGACCCGGCCTGGGTTCCCCGGCCAGCCCGCCGCACCCGCCGCACCCGGAGTGCGCGCCCTCCACGCACCGGGCGCTCCACGTGTCGTCGCCGTGGTCAGTTGCTCAAGCCACCGCCAGTATCGGGTCCAGGGGGACTCCGTGCTCCGATAGCGGTATCGGAGCACCATCATGCTGGCAACGCCGGTGAACTCGACTCAGTCATGGACGATTCACACCAGGATGACGGCAATCCCGGCGACCAGGAAGATCAGGCCCGCGACAGCGCTCAGGACGCTGGGCAGGACACGGTAGCGCGTGGTGAAGACCCGGGCTGCTTGAGACTGTCCGTCGAGGCAGGCGATCGGGACCTGCTGGCCGACGGTCAGCCGCAGGCCGATCCCGGCCACCTGCGGAGTGAACTCGATGTGATGGCCGGCGTGGTCGGTGAAGGCGATGACGGGATACCGGGACGAGTCGTGCACGACCGCCCCGATCACCGTGCCCCACCCGTGCACGCCGTACCGCTGTAACCGGGAGACCAGGCGCCGCTCCCTGACCGCGAAGACCAGGAGCCCGAGCGCGGTGGCGACGAAGACCGGCCGGCCACCATGGTCATCATGCTGGGAATACTACGGAAACCCGCGACACAGCAAGCGGCGGCCGCCGTACTCGAGGCCCGGCCCCGCGGCTGAGCGCATCTGGAAGGGGGGCGGCGTCCTCGTCCTCCTCGTCCACGCCGCCGTCGCCCTCAGGCACGTCGGGGATCTCGCCGAGCTGCCGCAGTCCTTCGGCCGGGGCGGAGGAGGCGATGGCATAGCGTTCCAGGACGTTGAGGCGCCTCCGGCCACCCCATCGTAAGATCGGACGACGACTTCGTGGGAGTGGTAGGGCATTGGACATTCGTGTGCTGGGCCCGCTGGAGATCGTCGGCGACGACGGGCGGCCGTGCGGGATCGGCGCGCCGAAGCTGCGCGCGCTGGTGAACGTGCTGGTGCTGGCCGAGGGCAGGCCGGTGTCCCCGGCCACGCTGATCGACCGGTTGTGGGGCGAGGAGCCACCGGCCGAGGCGCAGGCGTCGCTGCACTCGTACGTGTCCAACCTGCGCCGCCTGCTCGAACCGGGACGCCCGGCCAGGGCGCAGAGCCGGTTGCTGACGTTCGGGCCGGTCGGATACACGCTGGCGATCGACCCCGATCAGGTGGACGCGGCGCGCTTCCTGCGCCTGGTCGGGCAGGCCGAGCAGGCGGCCGAGCCCGCCGGGGCGGAACGGCTGGCGGGCGAGG
>NZ_JBSFTC010000085.1:0-37908 GCF_053590415.1 Nonomuraea sp. NPDC003201 | reverse complement strand
ACCGCCGCCGCGCTCCTGCGCGACCGGCGCTGGCCGCAGATCGCGGCGGCCGCCGTCGGCGCCGGATTCCTCGTATGGTGGTTGGCCTGGTTCCTGTGACGCGCATCCGTGAGCTCGACGCCCTCCGCGGTTTCGCGGTGGGCGGCATCATGCTGGTCAACACCTGGCAGCACACCGCCAAGGACCCGCGCAACGGCGTCGACTGGGTCATCGAGGCGCTGTTCCAGAGCCGGTTCTACCCGATCTTCTCGCTGCTGTTCGGCATCAGCTTCATGCTGTTCCTGCGCGGAAACAGCCGCTGGGCGCTGCTGAGCCGGCTGTTCTGGCTGTTCTGCCTCGGGCTGGTCCAGCACACGTTCTACGACGGCGAGGTGCTGACCTACTACGCCGTCTACGGCGCGGCGGTGCTGCTGCCGGCCTCGTTCCTGACCGGCGGCCTGCCGGTGCTGGTGCTCGGGGTGGCGGTGCTGGTGTGGGGGCTCCAGGTGGACGGCGGGGCGTGGCTGATCCCCGGCCTGTTCCTGATCGGCATGGGGCTGTGGCGGCTGAGCCCGTCCAGGTCGCTGCTGCTGCCCTCGTTCGCGGTCACCGCGCTGGCCGGCGCGCTGCTGACGGCCGCCTGGGCGAGCCAGGGCGGGTGGATCCTCTACAGCACGGCGGCGCTGGCGGGCGCGGCGGCGTACTCGCTGGGACTGCTGCTGGCGCTGCGGCCGTGGTTGTCGGCGGTGCTGGAGCCGCTGGGCAGGATGGCGCTGACCAACTACGTCACGGGCACCGTCGTGATCGTCCTGGCCACCCCGCTGCTGGACACCGACCCGACGCGCTGGTCGGTGGTGGCGCTGGCGGCGGTGACCGTGGCGGCGCAGGTGCTGTTCAGCAGGTGGTGGCAGGCCAGGTTCAGGTACGGGCCTCTTGAGTGGATCTGGCGATGCCTGACCTGGTTTCGAGTGGTGCCCAACCGGTTAGAGTCGGGCCGTGACCGAAATCGCCCTCTGCCAGATCCCGGTGTCTCCTGACCCGGCCACGAACCTGAAACGGGCCCGGGAGGCGCTCGCCAGGGCCGAGGGGGCCGACCTGGCGATCTTCCCCGAGGCCACGCTCACCCGCTACGGGCGGCGCATCACGGACCTGGCCGAGCCCCTGGACGGGCCGTTCGTGTCGGGCCTGGCGGAGGCGGCCAGGAAGCACGGGCTGGCGGTGATCGCCGGGGTCTTCGAGCCGGGCGACGACCGCGTGCACAACACGGCCGTGGCCATCGACGCGCAGGGCGCGGTGCGGGCGGCGTACCGGAAGATCCACCTGTTCGACTCGTTCGGCGCGAAGGAGTCCGACCTGGTCGCGCCCGGCGCGGAGCCGACCGTGGTGGAGCTCGCGGGGCTCAAGGTCGGCCTCGTCACCTGCTACGACGTGCGTTTCCCCGAGCTGGCCAGGGCGCTCGTGGACAAGGGCGCCGAGCTGTTCGCCGTGATCGCCGCGTGGGGCTCCGGGCCGCTCAAGGAGGACCACTGGGTCACCCTGGTCAGGGCCCGGGCGCTGGAGAACACGATGTGGACGGCCGCCGTCGGCCAGGCGCCCAACCCGGCCGAGTCGTCCGACGGCTACGGGGTGGGCCGCAGCATGCTGGTCGATCCCCTGGGCGTGATCCGCGCCGACCTCGGCACCGCGCCCGGCGTGCAGACCGTGCGGGTGGATCACGAATGGACAACAGCGGCCCGGGCGACCCTGCCGTGCCTCCAACACCGGGTTCTCTGAGGTTCAACCGATCGTAAAGTAGTACCGTGAGCGGAACGCAGATGCAGAAGGTTGTCCCGCCGCGCCTGCTCGTGCCATATCTGTCGGGCAAACGCACGGTGATCTCGGGTTACGTCTACCGCGTGCAGGACTGCGTCAGGCTGACCACGCCTGAGTCGCTCTACCACGGGCTCGATCTGTCCTTCGACGGGTCGGAGCTGTTCGGCGAGGTGCCCGAGCTCTACGTGATGCGCTGGTACGCGCGCGACGTCGACACGTACGCGGTGCCGTACGGGCCCCACATGGGTGGCGACTGGAGCGACGCGCCGCCGTTCGCCGGCAACGGTTTCACAACATCGTCGGATCACGTGGTGCCGCAGTTCCACACCGTTCCGATGCCGATCCCGGCCGGGACGGAGATCGTCCACGTCACCGCCGACGGCGAGCGGCCCTTCGCCGAGTACGACGGCCTGACTTGGCGGCCCGCCGCATGAGTGACGACGAGATCATGCCGGTCGCGTCCGGCTTCGTGGCGCGCTTCGACGGCCGCACGCTGCCCGCCGCCCTGGGCCCCGACAACGACCAGGTGGTGCTGTTCAGCGAGGTCGAGCTGGACGGGTTCGATCCCGCGTCGGGCTACTGGCGCAGGGTGGTGGCCAGGTCGCAGGTGGAGTGGCTCGTGCTGATCCGCACGGTGGGGGCGTTCGGCGGCGAGCCGTGCATCGTGATCGACGAGGACGACGACGGGCTGCACATCGCCTACACGGGGCACAGCGGGATGAAGGCGGAGGCGCTGGGCTACTGGCTGGTCGACCACGGCGCCTACGAGGTCGTGGTGCCCCGCGAGGAGGTCTTCTCGATCCGCGTCGAACGGATTCCGGTCCCCTAGTCAACCTGCCGCCGTTCCGGGTGTCTCTATGACGTGACCGAAACAGCGACCATGGCGCAGCCGTCGTTCGCCGACCTGTTCGCGGCCCAGTACCACTCCCTGGTACGCCTGGCCGGGCTGCTCGGCGCGGACGACCCTGAGGACATCGCCCAGGAGGCGTTCGCCCGGCTGCACACAAGGCGGTTGCGCGACGACGGGGCCGCCCTGGCCTACCTGCGCTCCACCGTCTGCAACCTGACGCGTAACCGCCTGCGCCACCTCAGCCTCGTACGACTGCGCCGCCCCGACCCTCCCGAACCGGCGCGCAGCAGCGAGCACGCCGTGCTCGTCTCCGAGGAGCATCGCGAGCTGCTGGCCGCCGTGGACCGGCTGCCGCGCCGCCAGCGCGAGGCGCTCGTCCTGCGCTACTGGCTGGACCTGTCGGAACGCGAGATCGCCGACGCCATGGGCGTCTCGCCCGGATCGGTGAAGACGCACGCGAGCCGGGGCCTGGCGGCCCTGGGCAAGGCGCTGAAGGAGGAGGACGCGTGAACGACCTGGAAGAGCGCCTTCGAGCCGCGTTCGACGCCCGCGCCCGGGGCTACGAGCCCGACCCGCACGCCTGGGCGCGCATCATGGAGCGCCGGCCGCGGCGCCGGCCGGCCCGGTGGCTGCTGGCCGCGCTGCCGGTGGCGCTGCTGACCGTGTTCGTTCCTGCGCTGCTCAACGGGGGCCTGGGCAGGAACACCGCGGTCGACCCGACCGGGATCTACCAGCAGCTCATGAAGGAGCGCACGCCCCTCGGCAAGGAGGCGTCCGTGGACAACCCCTCCGAGGGCAAGCCGCTGCGGATCTGGTTCGCCAGAGGAAAGCTGGGCTATCCCGAGGTCTGCTACATCGTCGAGCGGGCCGCCGGCGAGCCGTACGGGGCCTGCGTCGAGGCCTTCGCGTGGGAGGACGTGGACGCCTGGTACGTGGGCAGCACGCTGCGGGACGGCGCGGCGACCTCGATGGACTGGGGGCTGGCGCGCGAGGACGTGGGCGCGGTGGCCGGGGTCACGAAGGGCGGGCAGGAGTTCCAGGGCACGGTGCGGAGCCTGGACGGCGCGCCGTACCGGCTGTGGACGGTGACGTATCCGGCCCAGGAGCCGATGTCCAAGATCCGGATCTCGGACGTCGACGGCAAGGACCTCGGCTGGTGGTCCCGCGACGGCCTGTTCCTGCCGGACGGGCAGCCCATGAGTGCGCCCATGGAGCTGTCCCAGGGCATCTCCGTCCAGCCGTACCGGACGAAGGAGGGGACGCGGCTGACGTGGTCGCGGCACGGCGCCGAACTCGCCTCGCTGCTGCCCTCCGCGATGGACCATGCCGTGTCCATCAGCGGCCGGCGGGACATGATCATCGGCCTCGCCCGCAAGGACGTCGCCAGGATCGAGGTCTCGTTCGGCGGCGGGAGCACGGCGAGCGTCGTGACCAGGCCCGATCCCTGGAACCTGGGCGTCGCGCTGTTCGCCGCCATGAGCCCGTCCGACGACCCGGCCGAAAGCCGCCGCGTCACCGCCTACGACGCGTCGGGCAAGCCGGTCTGGAGCAACGAGGAACCGGCCAGGAGGGCGCCGGACGAGGCCCACAAGGTCTCCGGTGAGGTGATGACCCTCCCGGGCACCGAAGGCTCCGGCCGCCCGGTACGCATCTGGTTCTCCCAGAGGTCCGATGAAGCCAACGAGTTCTGCTTCACCGGCGGACCCGCGCCGAGCAACAGGGTTACGAGCAGCTGCCTCGTCGACTTCCCGCGGAACTTCCGCTCCTTCCAGGAGGTGACCACCTACCTGCCGGACCCCGGCGCCGACATCTACTTCGGCCCGGCCCTCGCGGACTGGGAGTCCGTCGAAGCGGTGCTCTACGACGGGCGGCGGGTGCGCGCCTCGTTCCTGCGCGACACGGGCGCCCCGTACCCGGTCTGGCATGTGAGCGTCCCGCGCGACACCGAGGTCGGGGGCTTCGTCATGAAGGCGAAGGGCAAGCCGGACCAGCAGGTCCCGAAATACAGCAAGGGCTGCACGAGGCGGGCCGCGAGGTCCGAGGCCGCCCGCCAGACCCTGCCGGCGGGCATCACGGCTCTCCTCATGCCGGGCTGCATGGCCTTCTGGGAGAACGGCGAGACTGCGTCGCTGCCCGGGCCGCTGCCCGGCGCGCGGCTGAGCGATGTGCTCGACGCCGCGCGACCCGTCCAATGGATCAGCGGCGAAAAGACCTGGTACGGCTACGCGCCCGCGGGCACGGCCAAGGTGGAGCTGCGCATGAAGGGTGGCGCCACCGCGACGGCCGAGGCCGTCCCGGACACGTGGGGGCAGAACGTGACGCTGTTCGCGGCCCCGGTTCCCAAGGGAGCCCCCAAGGGCGGCGAGACCGTCGCCCTCACGGGCTACGACGCAGGCGGCAAGGAGCTGTGGCGGTACGAGCTGCCCAAGCCGCGAAGCGCTGGTTCCTAGCCGAGGTTGCGGAAGCGGGCCCGGCGGGCCGCGAAACGGTCCGCCGGGCTCAGCTCCAGCAGCCGAGCGATCTCGTACTCCAATGCCCGCCCCACCCGCTCGCAGAACTGCCGCGGCTCGTACGCGGCGTCCGGCATCTCCGGGACGACCCGGTCCACGATGCCGTCGCGGCGCAGGTCGGTGGCGCGGATGTGCTGGGCCTGGGCGATCTCGGGCGCGAAGTCCACCGAGCGGTAGAGGATGGCCGAGGCGCCCTCCGGCGGCAGCGGCGACAGCCAGGCGTGCTGGGCGCAGAGCACCCGGTCGGCGGGCAGCAGCGCCAGCGCCGCCCCGCCCGCCCCCTCGCCGAGCAGCAGGCACACGGTCGGCGCGTCGAGCATGACCAGCTCGGCCAGGCAGCGGGCGATCTCGGCGGCCAGCCCGCCCTCCTCGGCCGCCTTCGACAGGTCGGCGCCCGCCGTGTCGACGACGGTGATCAGGGGCAGGCCCAGCTCGGCCGCCAGCCGCATGCCCCGCCGGGCCACCCTGAGCCCGGCCGGGCCGAGGGGCGAGTTGGTCCGCTGGACCCGCCGGTCCTGGCCGAGCACCACCGCCGGCGCCGTGCCGAACCTGGCCAGCGCGAGCAGCAGCCCCGGCTCGTTCTCACCCTCCCCGCTGCCGCTGAGCGGGGTCACGTCGGTGGCGGCGAGCTTGAGCAGCGTACGCACGCCGGGCCGGTCGTCGCGGCGCGAGCGGGTGATCGCCTCCCACGCCTCCACGGGCCGCAGGTCCTCCTCCGGAGGAGTGCCCGCCTCCACCCCCGACCTGTCGTCGGCGAGCACGCCGAGCGCCCGGATCGCGATCTCCCGCGCCTCCTCGGCCGGGACCACCGCGTCGATCAGGCCCTTGCGGTGGAGGTTCTCGGCGACCTGCACGCCTTCGGGGAACGGGTAGCCGTGCAGCGACTCGAACACCCGCGGCCCCATGAACCCGATCAGCGCCCCCGGCTCGGCCGCCGTGACGTGCCCGAGCGACCCCCACGACGCGAACACCCCGCCCGTCGTCGGATGCCGCAGGTAGACCAGGTAGGGCAGGCCCTCGCTCCGGTGCAGCTGGATCGCGGTGGTGATCTTCACCATCTGGACGAACGCGAGCGCGCCCTCCTGCATCCGCGTGCCGCCCGACGCGGGCGCGGCCAGCACCGGCAGCCGCTCGCGGGTGGCCCGCTCGACGGCGGCCGTGAACCGCTCGGCCGCCGCCACCCCGATCGAGCCCGCCATGAACGAGAACTCGCACGCCACCACGACCACCCTGCGGCCGCCGAGCAGCCCTTCGCCGGTGATGACGGACTCGTCGTAGCCGGACTTGGCGCGGGCCGCGGCCAGCTCGTCGGCGTAGGGGGAGCCGGGCTGCGCGGGGTCCGCGGGCGGCGCGTCCCACGACTTCCACGACCCCCGGTCGAGGATCGTTTCGATCAGTGTGCGCGCGTCCGGACGGCTCACTATCGCTCCCTAAATGTCGGCCAGCCTTGCAATGTTGACGCACGAAGAGACCGTCCGGTGCCGCGAAATGCGGATCATCGTTCACGCTCTTCGAGCCAGGCGAGCACGGCGTCGCCGTCCTGGCCGAGGGCGGGTGGCGCGGTGTGCTCGAACCCCTCGAGACCGTCGAAGCGCAGCGGCGGCCCGGGCAGCTCGATCGTGCCCAGCACCGGGTGCTCCACCTCGACGACCAGCCCCTGCGAGCGGGTCTGGTCCCAGGCGTAGACCTCGTCGAGCGTCCTGATCGCGCCCGCGGGCACGCCCTCCTCGCCCAGCCTGGCCAGCCAGTGGGCGCGGTCGTGGGCCGCCAGGGCCTTCTCCATGTCCGCGATCAGCTCGTCCCGGTGCGCGAACCTGTCCCGGTTGGTGGCGTATTTCGCGGCGTCGGGGTCGATGCCGAGGAGCGTGGCGACCTTCTTCCACTGGCCGTCGTTGGCCGCGGCGATCTGCAGCATGCCGTCGGCGCAGCGGAAGGCGCCGTAGGGGGCGATGGAGGCGTGGTGGTTGCCGCCGGCCGCCGGCACCTTGCCGCCGACCGTCCAGGCGGTGCCGTGGTAGGCGTGGACGCCGGTGATCGCGGCCAGCAGCGAGGTGCGCACGACGCGGCCCCTGCCGGTGCGCTCGCGCTCGTAGAGGGCGCCGGTGACGCCGTACGCGCCGTGGATGCCGGCGAGCAGGTCGGCGATGGAGGCGCCGACGCGGTAGGGCTCGTCGGGCGACGGCCCGGTCAGCGACATCAGGCCGGCCTCGCCCTGGGCGATCTGGTCGTAGCCGGGCCGCCCGCCCTCCGGGCCGTCGTGGCCGAAGCCGGTGATCGACAGGATGACCAGGCGGGGGTTGAGCTCGTGGAGGCGCTCGACGGAGAAGCCCAGGCGGTCGAGCACGCCGGTGCGGAAGTTCTCGATCAGGACGTCGCTCTGGCGGACGAGGCGCTCGATGAGCCGCTTGCCGTCGGCGGATTTGAGGTCGACGGCGATGGACTGCTTGTTGCGGTTGGCCGCCAGGAAATAAGTCGAAATTTCGTGATCCGGTCCGACGAACGGCGGCCCCCACCCGCGCGACTCGTCACCCCCGTCCGGATGCTCCACCTTGATCACCCGAGCGCCCAGATCACCCAGCATCTGCGCCGCGTGCGGCCCGGCCAGGGCCCTGGACAGATCGAGCACGACGATGTCACCGAGGGGTCCGAGCAAGATCAACCTCCTGCTTGCATTCGGGGCGAAAGAACATTCTCTCAGTAGCCCACACCACGTCTTCTACCCTGGGTCCGGTGAACCACCTGGCCGATCGCATCATGACCCTGCGCCCCTCGTGCGGCCCCGTCCGGCTGGTGGCCGTGGACGGGCCGGCGGGGGCGGGCAAGACGACGTTCGCGGGGCGGCTGGGGGCGGCGCTCGGGTGCCAGGTGATCCACAGCGACGACTTCCCCGTGCCGTGGGAGGAGGGGCCCGGCGGCTGGTTCCACGCGCTGGAGTCGCAGGTGCTGGTCCGGCTCCGGGACGGTCTGCCCGGAGGTTTCCGCAGGTACGACTGGGTGCGCGGCGAGTACGCCGAGCACGTGGCGGTCCCGGTCGCGCCGGTCCTGGTCATCGAGGGCGTCGGCACGGCCCGCGCCTCGATCGCCCGCCTGCTGGCCTTCACCGTCTGGATGGACGCGCCGCGGGCGCTGCGCTTCGCGCGGGTCATGGAGCGGGACGGGGCCGAGCTGGAGCCGCGGTGGCTGGAGTGGTTCGCGGCCGAGGAGAAGTGGTTCGCCGAGGACCGGACGCGGGACCGGGCCGACCTGATCGTCGAGACCGGCCCGGACCGGCCAGGGACGGGCGACGCCGCCGAGACCAGCTGATCAGAGACCGGCTGATCAGAGACCGGCTGGAGGTGGCGGGAGCCGTCGAGACCGGCTAGAGGTGGCCGACGTCGTTGAACCGGACGAGCCCGGAGCCGTCCCACACGGACACGGAGGCGTTCAGCACCGGCGCGAACGCCAGGACCGCGGCCAGATCCGCGTCCGGGCCGCCCGCGAGGACGTGGCGCAGGCCCAGCACCACCGAGTCGTGGGCGACGATCAGCACCCGCCGCCCGGCCGCGTGCTCGCGCAGGTCGGCGAGGAGGTCACGGAGCCGCACCACGACGTCGGCCAGCGACTCGCCGCCGGGCGGCCGGAAGGCGTAGGCGCCCTCGGCCTCCCGCCGCGCCATCTCCTCGGGGAAGCGCTCTTTGATCGCGGCCAGGTTGTAGCGCGCGAACGCGCCCGCCTCCTGGTCCCTGAGCCGCCCGTCCACGGTGAGCGGGAGCGGGCCGGCGCCCCACGCCCGCAGGGCCACCCGCCACGTGTCGAGCGCCCGCAGGTAGGGCGAGCACCACACCACCTCGGGGGCCTCGGCGGCGGGCAGGCCCGCCAGCGACCGCCCGAACGCGGCGGCCTGCGCCCGGCCCAGGTCCGTCAGCGTGACCTCGTCGTCCCCGCGCTCGTAGACCAGCGGCGCCGACCCGGCCTCCCGGTGCGCGAGGTTGGCCTCGCTCTCCCCGTGCCGCACCGCCATGATCCGCGTCGGTCCCATCCCGACATCTTGTCACGGCGCCCTCCGGCCGAATTACGGTCAAGCCCGTTATATCGCTCTGGGAGGTCGTACGTGCGCACCACGGACCACCGGTTCACCCGTCAACACCGGATCATGGCGAGAGAGCTAATCGACAATCGGCGCAGCCGACTTGCCGGACAGCACCTTCGCGAGGGCCTCGGCGACGTCGCCGGCCGCCTCGGGTGCGTCCATGAGCATGGCCTGGCGTACCCATACCACGGTCCTGGCGGCCTCCTCGGCGCCCGGGCACGGCTCGACGCGGGTGCCCTCGGCGGTGAGGGCCTCCATCGTGCCGAGCGGCGGGTAGCCGGCGTCGAGCGGCACCCCCTCCGCGGCCATGGCGGCCAGCACGAACTCCCGGTCCACCCCGGCGTCGAGGCGCAGCATGAGCAGGTGGCGCGAGTCGCGCGTCGTGCCCTCCGGCGACGGCACCACGGTCACCTCGGGGACGTGGGCCAGCTCGCGCTCCAGGGCGGCGCAGAAGGCGTTCCTGCGGTCGATCTCCTCGTCGAGGCGGTCCAGCCAGGGCAGCAGGAGGGCCGCCTGGATCTCGGTGAGGCGCAGGTTCCAGCCGACGGACGGGTGGCCGTACCAGCGGCCGCCGGGCGCGCGGCCGACGTTGCAGGCCGACCAGACGCGGTCGTGCACGGTCTGGTCGCGGCAGACGATCAGGCCGCCCTCGCCGGCGGTCATCGCCTTGCTCGCCTGGAAGCTGTAGACCCCCGCGTCGCCCAGGCCGCCCACGGGACGGTCCCGGTACGTGGCGCCGTGCGCCTGGGCGGCGTCCTCGACGACCGCGAGGCCGTGCCGGGCGGCCAGGTCGTTGAGCGGGTCCATGTCGGCGGGGCTGCCCGCCAGGTGCACGGGCATGACCGCCGCGGTCCTGCCGGTCACGGCGTCCCGCACGGCTCGCGGGGACAGGTGCAGGTCCACCGGGTCCACGTCGGCGATTACGGGAACGGCGCCGGCCAGCAGCACGGCGGTGGCCGAGGCCACGAACGTGTACGCCGGGACGATCACCTCGTCCCCCCTGCCCACGCCGAGGCCGCGCAGCGCGGCGAACAGGCCCAGCGTGGCGTTGCCCACGGCGACGCCGTACGGGACGCCGGAGCGGCGGGCGAACGCGCCGGTCAGGTCCGCCACCACGGAGCCGCCCTGCGTGGCTCCCCACAGGCCGCTCTCGAGCACCTTGGTGACGAGCTCGCGCTGCGCGGGGTCGAGAGGCGGCGGCCAGGCGGGCCAGGGGGCCGAGCGGACAGGAGTGCCGCCGTGGATGGCGAGCGTCACGGGGAGACGTCCCTTCACGAGTGGACCTTCACGAGTGGACCTTCACGGGTGGACCTCACGGGCGGGCCCTTGCGGGCGGGCCTTCACGGGCGAGCCCCTTACGGGCGGGCCTTCACGAGTGGCCGAGCAGGCGGGCCAGGTTGGCGCCCTGGATGAGGGCGCGGTCGGGGTCGGTGAGCGGGGCCAGGGCGACGCGGCCGTAGCCGGTGCGCAGGTCGAGGAAGCAGGCGTCCGAGCCGAACAGCACCCGCTCGGCCCCCGCCAGCGCGGCCAGCCGGGCGATCCACCGGCCGGTCATCTTCGATCCGCACGTCTCCAGGTAGACGTTCGGCAGGTCGGCCACGAGGCGGGCCGCGCGGCCGAACCCGTACGCCCAGAGCCCGGTGTGCCCCATGATCAGCGGAACGTGCGGGTGCCGGGCCGCGACGGCGGCGAACTGGGCGGGGTCGCTCCAGGGCGAGTCCGTCTGGCCGTGCGCCAGGACCGGCAGGCCGAGCCGCCAGACCGGCTCGTACAGGGGGTCGTCCAGGCGGCACTGGTGCACGTCGGGGTGGAGCTTGACCCCCCACACGCCGTCGCGGGCGAGCGGGGTGCGGTGGTGCGGGTTGTAGACCTGCCACACCCCGAACCGGCCGGGGAAACGTCCGGCGATCTCCATGGCCAGCTCGTTGCCGCGCACGGCGTCGGGGCCGACGGCGAGCAGGTGGCTGATGCCCATCGCGGTGACGCCGATCCGGTCCATCGCGGCCACGAGGTGTTCGGCGGTGGGATGGGGGATGAGGAAGTCGGGCCAGGTGCCGGCGTGGCCGTGCGCGTCGAGGATCACAGCAGCTCCTCCAGCGTCCCGGCGGCGATCCGCTCGATGTCCTTCTGGGGCAGGTCGAGGTGGTCGAGCAGGAAGCGGGGGCCGCAGTCGTCGGACACCGGCGCGCCCGTGCCGAACACCAGCCGCCCCGCCCCGAACAGCGCCGCCAGCCACTCGACGCCGCCCTGGGTGTTGACGGTGCCGATCTCGGCCCGCACGTTCGGCGCCTCGGCCATCAGCTCGGCCAGCGCGCGCAACCGGCGGTAGCCGGGGTTGAGGACGAGCACGGGCAGATTGGGCAGGCGCTCGCTGAGGTGGCGGAGCTGGGCGGTCGAGGTCTCGTCGAGGTCGATCGCGACGGGCAGGCCGATCTCGGCCAGCCACCGCAGGGCCCACGGTCCCGTGAGGTCGAAGCGGTGGCGTTCGGGGCAGAGCCTGATCATCCGTACGCCCCACGCCGCCACCTCGTCCGGCCCGTCCGGCTCCCCGGCCCCCGGCACCACGACGGGGACGGGGATGAGCCGGGGGTCGTCGAGCGCGAGCAGCGCCTCGTTGCCCGCCTTCGGGTCGGAGTAGAGGCTGAGTGTGTGCGTGACGCAGGCCAGGCTGATGCCCAGCCGGTCCATCTCGTCCCGGGGGTCCGTCGGCAGGTCGTCGAACGGCACGGGACCGATGAGCCGGTGGGCATCGATCACATATTTCGGCACAGACCGAAACTAGCAGAGATTACGGAGTGACGGTCAAGGACGGGCAGCGCGGATCGAGCCGGATCCTGGCCAGGTCGCGGCCCACGAGCCCCCAGGCCCGCCAGGAGCCGGGCTCGAAGTGCAGCTGCGGATTGGTGTACCACTCGTCGCCGAGCCCGGTGGCCAGCAGCTTGGCCTCGGCGCCCAGCTCGTACGCGTTCCCGCCGCCGAAGAACGTGGACGCGAACACCCTGCCCCGGTGCACGGTCAGCTCGCCGTACCCGGAGAGCTTGCCCTGCCGCACCACTGCCTTGGTCGCCAGGTCCATGGCGATCCAGGTGCCCGAGTCGCGCTTGTAGACGCCGTACAGCAGCCCGTCGTGCACCTTGATGTCCTGGAACGTGCGGTGCCCAGGGATCGGGTCCACCTGCCAGAGCACCTTGCGGGCGCGCAGGTCGAAGGCGGCCACGGACGCGGACGTCTTCACCGGCGGGGTGCCGCCGCCGCCGAGCACGTCGCCGCCCAGGTAGACGACGCCGCCCCGGGGATCGACCGACAGGCTCATGAGGCTCTGGTCGGGGATGACACCCTCGTAGACGTCGATGCGGCCGGTCCGGGGGTCGATCACGGACAGCGCGCCGTTCAGCTTGGCGCCGAGGGGGGCGCTGGCGACCACGAGCTTGTCGGTGGCGGGGTCGTACTCGATGTCCCAGGGGCGCTGCTGGCCGTGGCCCAGGTAGCCGACGCTGCGCACGCGGTCCGTACGCAGGTCGACGGAGACGATCTGCCCGCTCGGGTAGATGGCGGCGTAGATCTTGTCGCCCTTCCGCACGAGGTCCTTCGGCTCGCCGGGCATCCGGAACCTGCGCTTCTCGCCCGTGCGCAGGTCGCGTACCTCCATGGAGAAGTGGCCGCCGATGTAGACGGCGCGGTTGGGCACGACGAGCATGCTCTGCGGCCGCTCCGGGCCGCTGGGCAGGCCGGCGTCGATGAGGTCGACGAACTCGGACTTGCCGGTGCGCAGGTCCAGCCACCACACGCCGCCGCTGCCCGAGAAGCCGAGCAGGGTGTTGTCGTCGAGCTGCTGGATCCGCCTGGTCTCGTCGCCCGGCGACGGCGCTTCGGCGACCTTGGTGAAGGCGGTGTCGCCCGCGCGGTAGCGGTGGACGGCGCCGTCGGGGCGGGACGTGGCATAGACGGTGTCGTCGCCGGCCGTGGAGCCCGCCACCACGGTCAGCATGTCGATCGTGCCGCCGGTCAGGGTCGCCCGGCGCTCGTCCGTACCGTCCGGGCGGATGTCGATCAGCGTGTCGCCGGCGGCGGCCAGCACCCGGTCGCCGTGCACGGCGACGGCGCCGATCCCGGTCGGGGCGGCGGCCAGCTCCTTCACCGTGCCGTCCGCCCGGGTGATCCGGACGAGCCGGCCCTTGTCGAGCAGCCCCGCGTACACGTAGGTGGCGTCGGCGGCGACCGCGCGCACGTACCGCTCGCCCTGGACCAGCACGCCGAAGTCGCGCACCGCGCCCGTGCCCGGCACGTACTCGCGGACCCGGCCGTCCGGGTAGGTGCCCACGTAGAGGGTGCCGTCGGGCGCGGCGGCGAGGCTCCAGACGAAGCCGCCGTTCTTCCCGAACGACGCCAGCCGCTCCACGGCGCCCGTGGCCGGGTCGAAGCTGTAGAGGTCGGGCACCGGGTAGGTGCCGACGTAGATCTTGCCGCCGGACACGGCCGTGGCCCAGGCGCCCTCGGGCTCACCGGCGGCCGGGCCGTCGGGCAGGGTGACGCTCCTGACGACCTTGCGGGTGGCGAGGTCGATGTCGGCCAGCACGGGGGGCTTCAGGCCGCGGGTCACCACGTAGGCGTGCCCGTCGAGCACGGCGGCGCCCACGATGGCGCCGGTGACCGACGCGGGGCCGAATCGCTCCACGGCCGGGGTGTCACAGGCCGTCGCCGCCCGCGCGACCGGGCCGGTGAGGAGCGCGGGTAAGAGCGCCGACAGAATTACCAGGAGGGATCGGAGCATGGGCGCACCTCGCGTTCATTGCTGAGCAATTATGGGCCAGACCGTAACTTTATAAGCACAGTTCGTCAATGGCATGATGTGCGGCATGGCGATTGAGGATGGGTCCGATATTCCGTTCGACGCGTGGCGCCTGGTCGGCGGGCTGGAGGTGGCGCTGGACGTGGACGTGCTGTTCGGGGCCTACCCCGACCGCGACGGCCCGCCCGGCGCCCCGGACCAGGTGCTGCGACTGCTGGGCGAGCACCGGATCAGGGCCGCGGCGGTGGCGAGCCTGCGGGCAGCGCTGTTCGACGTGCGCTCGGGCAACGACGAGCTGATCGCGCGGGTGGCCCCGGAGGTCGTCCCCGTCGGGGCCGTGGACCTGCGCGACCCGATCGGCGCCGCGCGCGAGCTGGAGCGGCTGGCCGCCGAAGGCGTCCGGGCCGTCCGGCTGTTCCCCGACGAGCAGGGCGTCGAGGCGGGCTTCCCGTCCGTCAGGTACGTCGCGCGCCGGGCGGCGCGGCTCGGCCTGGTGGTGCTCACCGGCGGTGACGTGCGCAGATTCTGGCGGCCCTTCGCGGGGCTCGGCGCCGACGTGGTCTTCCTCGACACGCACTTCTACCATCTGGGCGACTTCCTGGTGGCCGCCGCGGACGAGCCCGGCTTCCACACCTCCACCCGCCTGCTCAACTCCCCCGACGCGCTGGAGCTCGCCGCCGCCGAACTCGGCGCCGACCGCCTCCTGTACGGCTCGCGCGCCCCCCACTACGAGCCGCTCGTGCCCCTCCTGCGCCTGGCCACCGGCGGGCTGAAGCCGGAGGAGATCGCCGCCGTGGCGGGCGGCAACGCGGAACGGCTCCTGAGGAGGCCACAGTCATGATCATCGACGTGCACGCCCACTGGGGCCCGTGGTTCTTCACCATGGACGTGGCCGAGGCCAACCTCGCCACCATGGACCGCTACGGCATCGACCGCGCGATCGTCTCCGCCACCGAGGCCGTCATCTACGACGCCGCCGCCGGCAACCGAGCCCTCGCCGCCTACCTGGAGACGCAGGACCGCCTGCTCGGCTACGTCACGGTCAACCCGCGCCGGCTGCGCGAGGCGGAGGCGGACCTGGCGGCGTACCTGCCGGGCGGCCGGTTCGTCGGCGTCAAGATCCACACCGACTACACGGGCTCGCCGGTCGGCTCCGCCCAGCTCCGCGAGGCGCTCACGCTGGTGGCCGCGACGGGGCGGCCCGCGCTCGTGCACACCTGGGGCACGTCCGTGCTGGCCCTGGCGGAGGTCTGCGCGGACATCCCGGACCTGCGGGTGATCGCCGGGCACATGGGAGCCGACGGGTTCCGGTACGCCGTCGAGGCCGCGAACGCCTGCGACCGCCTCTACCTGGAGCCCTGCTGGTCGCACTTCCCCGCCGGCCGCATCGCGGAGGTGGTGGCGGCCGTGGACCCGGCGCAGCTGCTGTTCGGCACCGACGCGACGCTGATCGACCCGTCGTCGGCGTTCGGGGCGGTCGCGGCGGCGGAACTCACGGGTGGGACCGCCGAGCGGATCGCCTGGCGCAACGCCGCGGCGCTCTTCGCTCTGGACATTACGGCCTAGCCCGTTATAGCGTGCGGCCCAAACTTCACCAAGGGAGCCCGCGCATGATCCCCCGCCGTCGTTTCCTCCAGGCGGCCGCCGCGACCACGGCGGCCGCCACGTTCACGGCCACGCCAGCCCGCGCCGCGACCCTCGGAACAGCACCGCCACAGCCCGAGGGAACCCTCACCGACCTGGGGCCGGCGAGCGTCGCCAGCCCGCTGGGCAACGGCGAGTTCGTCGGCGGCGTGCTCTACGCCGGCTCGCGCGGCCTGTCGCCCAACGTGGTCGGCGCGTTCGACCTCGGCCAGGATTCGGTCACGACCCATTTCGACATCCCGACCGGCGTGGGCATCTGGGCGATGTGCAAGGTCGGCACCGACGTCTACGTCGGCACCCACGCGAGATCCGACCTGTACAAGATCGACACGATCGCCGGCCAGGTCACCAAGGTCGCCGAATACCCCGACCACTACATCTGGACCATGGCCTCCTCCCCCGACGGCAAGGTCTACCTGGGCACGTCGGAGCCCGGCCGCGTCTGGGAGTACGACCCGGCCACCGGCACCAGCCGCGACCTGGGCCAGCCCGCCCCCGGCGAGGCGTACGTCCGCAGCATCCAGGCCGACGACACGTACGTGTACGCCGGGATCGGCGCCAACGCCCACCTGATCGCGATCGACCGCAGGACCGGCGAGAAGCGCGAGCTCCTGCCGGCCGCCGTGGCCGACCGCGACTGGGTCTCCAGCATGGGCATGTCGGAGACCCACCTGGCCGGCGGCATGAACTCGCTGGGCGAGCTGCTCGTGCTGGAGAAGGCCGCGCCGCAGAACTACAAGGTCGTCAAGGCCACCGCGGCCGGCGAGAAGTACATCGTCGCGGTCCTGATCCACGACGGGTACGTCTACTTCGCCGGCCGCCCCTCCGGCACGTTCTACCGCTACCACCTGGCCACGGAGAAGCTGGAGGTGCTCGGCGTCCCCTACTTCGAGGCCCTGACCCACCGCATCCTGGCCCACGAGGGCCGGATCTACGGCATCCAGGACAGCGCGGTCTTCGTCTACGACCCGGCGACCGGCTCGATCGACTACGTCAACCTCGTCCAGCGCGGCTTCAAGGCGGCGCCCGAGGAGCCGATGTCCGTGCACTCCGACGGCCGGCGCGTCTACGTCGGCGGCAAGGGCGGCGCCGACGTCCACGACCTGGCGACCGGCAAGGTGACCCGGCTGGGCATCTCGGGCGAGCCGAAGACGCTGCTCACCGTCGGCGACACCACGTACCTGGGCATCTACACCCAGGCGGCCCTGTACGCGCACCACCGCGGCAAGACCGAGGCCGACCTGATCGCCCGCACCGGCAACCAGCAGGACCGCCCGCGCGACCTCGCCTACGACGCCACGACGGGCCTGATCGTGATGCCCACCCAGCCGGAGCCCGGCCACATGAACGGCGCGCTCTCCCTGTACTCGCCCCGGAAGGGCACGTACGAGACCTACCGGCCGGTGGTCGAGCGCCAGACCGTCTACTCGGTCGTCGCCCGGCACGGCGTCGCCTACCTGGGCACCCTCATCCAGGAGGGCCTCGGCCTGCCGCCGGTCACGACGACCGCCCGCCTGGCCGCGTTCGACCTGCGGACGCGCAAGCTGCTGTGGCAGCTGGAGCCGATCCCCGGGGCCCGCATGATCTCCTCGCTCGCCCTCGGCAGGAACGGCACCCTGTACGGCATGGCGAGCACGGGCGAGGTGTTCGAGTTCGATCTGCGGAGCGGGAAGGTCACCAGGACGATCAAGGTCGGGGCGAAGGGCGGCGAGCTGTTCGTCACCGGCCGGGTGGCGTACTGCACGGACGGCGGGTCGATCTACAAGATCGACCTGGTCGCGTTCACGTCGAAGGCCATCGTGGACGGGCTGGCCGGGCAGTGGTTCGGCGGCGAGCCCAAGCTGGCGCTCGACCCCTCCCGCCGGGCCCTGTACGCGGTGCGCGCCCGCAACCTCGTCCGGGTGGCCATCGCGGGCCGCTAATGAGCCGCCTGGCTCATCGCCACGATCACGGGCCGCTCCTCCGCCGGGAGGGGCGGGCCGTACGGGTCGTGGGAATGCGTCTCGGGCACCCGGCCCTCGGCGGCGGCCAGCCAGAGCATGCGCTGCACGTAGCCCTCCATGGGCTCGGTGAACGTGACCTGCGCCAGCCGGTCCAGCCGCCCGGACGCCTCCTCGAACGCGCGCAGGTCCTTGCCCGCGAACGCCTCCAGGACCGCGGCGGTCACCCCGACGCTCGCCGCGGCGATGCCGACCAGGGCCGCCTCGGCCCCCCACAGCAGGGACGGGCCGAACATGCGGTCCTCCCCCGTGATCGCCAGCCGGTCCGCCTCCCTGGCCAGCGCGATGGCGCGCTGGCAGCCCATCGCGTCCGACAGCAGCGCCGTCTTCAGCCCCGCCACGCCGGGATGCGCCAGCAGCTCGCGCAGCGTGCCGGCCGGGCACGGGCGCGTGTAGAGGTCGAAGGCGATCATCGGCAGCCGGGCCGCCCGCCACACCTCCTCGTGCAGCGCCACCCGGTCACCGTCCGACGGGAAGACAAGCACGCCGTCCGCCCCCAGCTCGGCCGCCACCCGCGCCTGCGCCGCCGGGTCCTCCGCCCCGCCGCCCACGCCGGCCAGCACCGGGACGCCCCCTTTACCGGCGCAGGCGACCGCGCGCTCGATGACGGCCGCGCGGACGTCGGGGGCGAGGTACGGGCCGCGGCCCGTGTGGGCGAGCACGGCCAGGCCGGTGGCGCCGTCGGCCACCAGGCCGGCGAGGTAGCGGGAGACCAGGTCGAGGTCCACCTCGCCGGATGCGGTCATGGGGGTGGCCGCGGCGGGGATCAGCGCGCCGCGGAGCCGGTCACGAAGGTTTCGTACAGCGATGTCCACCCGCACGACCCTATTTCAGGCCGGTCATCGCGATGCTGTTGACCAGGTACCGCTGCAGCAGGAAGAACACCAGCAGGCACGGCACCACCGACACGGCCGCCGAGGACATGAGCACCGACAGCTGCAGCTCCTCGGTCCGCAGCGTGGTCAGCCCGACGGTCAGCGTACGGGTGGCGTCGCTCTGGCCGACGACCAGCGGCCACAGGAAGTCGTTCCAGTGCCACAGGAACACGAACACGCCCAGCGTCGCCAGGATCGGCCGGGTCAGCGGCACCACGATCGTCCAGTAGACCCGCCACTCCGAGGCCCCGTCGACCTTGGCCGCGTCGAACAGCTCGTCCGGCAGCCCCAGGATGAACTGGCGCATGAGGAAGACGGCCTGCGAGTTCGCCAGCGTCGGCACGATCAGGCCCCAGAACGTGTCCACCCCGTCCAGGCTGTTGACCAGCACGAACGTCGGGATGAGCGTGGCCTGGAACGGCACCATCATGGTGGCGAGGAACGTCCAGAACATGGCCTCGCGGCCGGGGAAGCGCTTCTTGGCGAACGCGTACCCGGCCATGGACGAGGTGAGCAGGATGATCACCACGGAGACCACGGCGTAGATCAGCGAGTTGACCGTCCACGTGACGAACCCCGACGACTCCAGCACCCGCGCGATGTTGTCGAGCGTGAGCGAGTCCGGCCACCGGGCCGGCACGGTCGGCCGGCCCGCCGGCGAGAGCGCCACGATGAACATCGCCACGAACGGGCTCACGGTCAGCACGGACAGCACCGCGAGCAGGGCGGCCAGCGGCCACTTGCCCCGCCACCACCGGCGGCGGGCCGCGCGGGCCGTCCGCACCTCGGTGACGGGCCGGGACGCGGTGATCGTCATCGAAGCTCCTTGAGCGTGGAATTCCCCGCCTTCGTACGGGGGAGGAAGCGCGGTACGACGCCGCCCTGGATGGGAACAAGCAAGCGAATCATGGCCATGGTTACGCTAAGACGAACGTCGTGGCACACAGCGTGAAGCGGGCCTACAAGTACCGCTTCCACCCGACTCCCGAACAAGCCGCAGAGCTGTCCCGGACCTTCGGCTGTGTCCGCCTGGTCTACAACAAGGCCTTGGAGGAGCGCACTCGCGCTTATACCCGCGAGGGGCGGCGAGTCGGCTACACCGAGTCCTCGGCGATGCTCACAGCATGGAAACGCAGCGCCGAGTTCGGCTTCCTGAGGGCGGTGTCGTCGGTGCCGTTGCAGCAAGCGCTTCGGCATCTGCAGGCGGCGTTCGCAAACTTCTTCGCCAAGCGCGCGAAATACCCGGCGTTCAAGTCGCGAAAGAAGTCGCGGGCGTCCGCGGAGCACACCCGGTCGGCCTTCCGCTGGCGTGAGGGCCGCCTCACACTGGCGAAGATCGATAAGCCGCTGGACATCGTGTGGTCGCGTCCGCTGCCGCTGCGTGCACAGCCGTCGACGGTGACGGTGACGGTGAGCAGGGACACGGCGGGTCGTTGGTTCGTGTCCCTGCTGGTCGAGGAGGAGATCGCGCCGCTGGAACCAGTGCAGGGCATGGTGGGGGCCCTGTCCACCGGGGAGAAGATCGCGAATCCGAGGTACGAGCGGGCCGATCGGCGCAGGCTGGCCCGGGCGCAACGGGCGCTGAGTCGCAAGGAGAAGGGCAGTGCCAACCGGGCCAAGGCGAGGCTCGAGGTCGCCAAGGTGTATGCCCGGATCGCCGATCGGCGGCGCGATCATCTGCACAAGGTCAGCACACGGCTTGTTCGCGAAAACCAAGTGATCGCCGTGGAAGATCCGACCGTCCGCACCATGGTGAAGAACCACCGCTTGGCGCGCGCTATCTCCGCTGGTGTAAGACCTCAACGGAAGTCCCTTCCAGACGGGCAGCCGGCGGTGAAACAGGAACTCTCACGGGCGACCGTGGGACTCTCCCACGTGTACGAGGGAGAGGATGTCAAGTGTTCCCCCGATCCAGGAATCGGCGCTGGACCAGCGACACGATCAGCACGATCGCGAACAGCACCATGCCCCACGTGGCGGCGTAGCCGAAGTCGAACGATCGGAAGCCGTGGTCGTAGATGCCGAAGATGAGCGTGTAGGTGGCCCTGGCCGGGCCGCCGCCCGTCATCACGTACACGGTGTCGAACGTCTGGAAGGCGCTGATCGTCTCGATCACCACGACGAAGAAGATCGTGGGCTTGAGCAGCGGCAGCGTGATCCTGCGGAAGCGCTGCCACGCGCTCGCCCCGTCCACCGTGGCCGCCTCCAGGTAGGAGGACGGGATCGACTTCAGCCCGGCCAGCAGGATCAGCATCGAGTAGCCGAATCCCTTCCACACCGACACCACGGCCAGTGCGGGCAGGATCACGGCCGACTGCTCCAGGAACGCCACCGGGCCGAGGTCCGCCTTGGCCAGCAGGCCGTTGATCAGCCCGTCGAACTCGTAGATCCAGCGCCAGATGATGCCCGCCAGTACGAAGCTGGTCACGTACGGCAGGAACAGCATGCCGCGGAACAGCCCGCGCATGAAGACCACCTGGTTGAGCAGCAGCGCCGTGCCGAGCGCCACGAGCAGCGTGAGCGGCACGTAGATCACCACGTACACGAGCGTGACCCGCAGGCTCAACCAGAAGTTCACGTCGTCGAGCAGCCGGGCGTAGTTGTCCGTGCCGATGAATTCCCAGTCGCCGCCGATGTTCCAGTTCGTCAGGCTCATCCCCGCCGCGCCGAGCGACGGGAAGATCCGGAAGATCAGGAACAGCACGAGCACGGGCAGCACGAACAGCAGGCCGGTGACCGGGTCACGCAGGCGTTGACGCACCGGGTGTTTCCTTTCTGGCGGTGTGCGGGGGCTCAGCCGGTGCCGAGCAGCTGGTCGGCCTCCTTGGCGGCCGCGTCGAGCGCGGTCTTGGCGTCCTCCTTGCCGAGCAGCGCCGCCTGGATGTGCGGCGCGAGCACGCCCATGACCTGGCGGGCCTTGGGGTGGGTGTCGCCGGGGAAGGCGTACTGCAGGGACTTGGCGAACTCCTTGGAGGCCGCCGACTGGTCGGGCACGGTCACGTCCGTGCGAGCCGGGAAGAAGCCCGACTCCTTGGCCAGCGCGCCGGACACCTCGGGCGAGGCCAGGTAGGTGGCGAACTTCTTGGCGGCGTCCTTGCTCTCGGAGTGCTTGGCCAGCACCAGTGCGCCGGGGATGCCGAACGCGACCCGCTTGGTCCCTTCGAGCGGCAGGCCGATGCCGACGTTGTCGGCGCCGATGGCGGTGCCGAGCTGGTCGGCCATGCCCGCGGTGGCCGCGTGGTACATGGCGGTCTTGCCGGCGGCCAGCGGGCCGCCCTCGATGTCGTTGGCCTTGCTCGCGGTGTTCTCCGGCAGGCCGCCCACGGCCTTCAGGTCGAGCAGGAACTGCAGGCTGGCCACGCCCTCCTGGCCGTTGAAGGCGACGCTCTTGCCGTCGGCGGAGAAGACCGTGCCGCCGTTGGCCCACAGGATCGGGTAGAAGCTCTGGTTGAGGCTGACGTCGGGCTTGCCCGGGTAGTCCAGTACGGCGACCTTCTTGGCGGCCAGCTTGGGCGCGGCCTCCTTCAGCTCCGCCAGCGTCTCCGGCACCTTCTCGACGCCCGCGTCGGCGAACAGCTTCTTGTTGTAGATGGGCGCGGTGATCGTCTGGTAGATCGGCACGCCGTACAGCTTGCCGTTGACGGTGAGGGCGGCCAGGGAGTTGGGCAGGTAGGAGGACTTGGCCGGGGCGACGATGTCGTCCACCGCCTCGACCGTGCCCTGCTGGGCGTACTGGGGGATCTGGTCGGGACCGAGCACCACCAGGTCGAAGCCCTTCTTCGAGACCAGTGCGGTGGTGACCTTCTCCTGGCGGCCCTCCCAGGGCTGCTGGTCGATCTTGATGTCGATCGTGGGGTTGGCGGTCTCGAAGTCCTTCTCCACCTTGCCCCAGAACGCCTGGGCCTTGGCCTGGTCTCCGATGACGGGATACATCCACAGGGTCACGGTGCTCTTGTCCGAGCCGCTGCTGGATCCGCACCCGGCGGCCGCGAGGCTCAGGGCGGCCGCGAGGCCGACTGCCGCTGCCTTCTTCATCGGCGGCTTCCTTTCACTAATACCGGTCCTGACCGAAACCTAATGAGCGTGTCTTGACGGGGTCAATCCCTGATACATGAACGTAACTACGGTCGAGCCCGAAATTTCGTGATTTCCTGGGCGATCAGCTCGACGTGCTCGGGGGTGTAGGCCTCGTTCCAGTCGACGACCAGCAGCGTACGGTCCACCATGAGCTCCGCCTGTGGGCAGGGGTTGGGCCGGTAGTCCTCGAGCGGGTAACGGGAGGAGCCGTAGATGGCGGCGTCCCACACGGGCGCCCTGTTCAGCGGCTCGGCGAGGTAGCCGGCCCGCGCCGGGATCCCGGCCGCGGCCAGGTGGGCGGCCAGCTCGGGCGCGTCGCCGTCCGGGCACACGATCGGGAACAACCACCAGGCGTGGCCGTCCGGACGCGGCAGGCGTAGCCCTGGGAGGCCTTTCAGCGCGTCCAGGAGCCGTCCGGCGGTGCGGCGGCGGGCCGCGACCACGCCGGGGAGTTTCGCGAGCTGAGCGCGTGCCACGGCGGCCTGGAGCTCGGTCATGCGGTAGTTGATCCCGAACGCGGCGTGCGACCGGCCGGCCGCGCGGTCCCAGCCCTTGTCCGAGAACAGCCGCATCCGCCTGGCCAGCTCGTCGTCGTCGGTGATCGCCACCCCTCCGTCGCCGCAGGTGATGTGCTTCCACTGCTGCAGGCTGAGGCAGCCGACCTGGCCCGCCGTGCCCGCGAGCCCGCCGCCGGGCAGCTCGGTCAGCCAGGCCTGCGCGCAGTCCTCGATCAGCGTCAGGCCGTGCTCGTCGGCGAGCGCGCGCAGCTCGCCGACCCTGGCCGGCGCGCCGAACAGGTGGACCGCCATGATCGCCCGCGTACGGGGGCCGATGAGCGCGGCCACCGCGTCCGGATCGAGATTGCCGTCGGAGGGATCCACATCGGCGAAGACAGGGACGGCGTTCTGCGCCAAGATGGGGGCCACGGTCCCGAAATCCGTGATCGGGGTCGTGATGATCTCGTCTCCGGGGTCCGGCGCGGCCGCGACGACCGAAAGGTGGAGGGCCGCGGTGCCGGAGCTGCAGGTGATCGCGTGACGGGAGCCGTAGACTCGGGCGATCTCACGCTCCAGCGCCCGCGCCTCGGTCCCCCAGACGGAGTTGAGCATGCCCGAGCGGATCACCCGCTCGGCGGCGGCCACCTCCTCGTCGCCGAGCGTACGGCCGTCCGCTTCTGCCATGGACGGGAACTTCACCGGGCACCTCACAAGATATGATTGCGGTCTTGACCGAAAATAGCGAGAGGGAGGCGTGGGTGGGAATCGTCATCGGGGTCGTCGGCCCGCACGACCTGGTCGACGACGTCGCGGCCGTCTGCGAGGAGCAGCCGGGCGTCAGCACGCTGCGCCTCGACTACGACCACGAGTCTCAGGCGCCCGCGATCGTCGAGGCGCACGCCTCCTCCGTGGAGGGGTGGCTGTTCACCGGCATAGTGCCCTACATGCTCTCGCGTGACGCCGACGCGCTCACCCGCCCGGCGGCGTTCGTCGACTACTCGGGCGCGACGCTGCTCAGCGCCCTCGTACGCCTCCAGCACGAGGGCCAGGACATCACCCGGCTGTCGATCGACACGCTGTCGGCCGCCGACGTCCAGACCACGTTCGCCGAGGCCGGGCTGCCCACCGCCGATCTGCGCACGCTGCCGTACCGGCCGGAGATGACCTCCAGGAAGGCCGTCACCTTCCACCGGAAGGGGCCCGCGCACGCGGTGATCACCTGCCTGAGCTCCGTGCACGAGGCCCTGCGCGACGAGCGCCCCGTGCTGCGCCTGGTGCCCTCCGTCCATTCGGTACGGGTGGCGCTGCGCCAGCTCATGCTGACCGCCGAGGGCCAGGCGCAGGAGGACGCCCAGATCGCGATCGGGCTCGTCGAGGTGGCCAACGAGGAGGGCCTGCTGCGCGAGGCCACGGCGCTCGGCGGCACCCTGGCGGCCTTCCGCGGCGGCACGCACCTGCTGGTGACGACCCGCGGCCCGCTCCACGACGCCACGGGCGGCTTCACCGGGCTGCCCATGCTGGCGCGGCTGGCCGGCCAGAACGACGTCGTACGCGTCGGCTTCGGCCTGGGCCGCAGCGCGGCGGAGGCCGAGAGCCTGGCCCGCCGCGCCCTGGCCAGGGCCCGCCGGATCGGCGAGGTGGCCGCGGTCCTGTCGCTGCGGGCGGACACGGACATCGTCCTGGAGTCGGTCACCCCGGCGCCCACGGGGGCGCAGAACCTGTCGGTCATCGCCCGCCGCGTCGGCCTGTCGGTGCCCACGCTGGAGAAGCTCCTGGAGGCCCGGGCGGCGGCGGGGGACGAGCCGCTGACGACCCGGGAGATCGCCGAACGGCTGGCCGTCCAGCAGCGCACGGCCCGGCGCATGCTTCATCGGCTGGAGCTCGCGGGCCTGGCGGAGCGCACCGGCAACCTCACCAGCGGCACCAGCGGCCGCCCCCTGACCCTCTACCGCCTGACCCTCTGACCCCCGCACCCCGGGCGCAGGGGTGGTGGGTGTGGGGGTGGTGGGGAGGAGGGGCATGGGGGTCAGGAGAGCCAGCGGTCGAGCCCGGCCGAGACGAAGTCGTCGTCCCGGAGCCACGGGTACGCGCCCCAGATCCGATCGATCTCCGCGAGCTGCCCCGGCGAAAGCTCCTCCGCCGGGTCCAGGCACCACCGCCCCGCCAGGAGCCCCTGCCGCCGCAGCACCTCGTGGATGCCCGGAATGCACCCATGGAACCCGTTGGCCGAGTCGAAGATGGCCGCGTTGGCATCCGTCAGGTGCCCGTCCAGTGTGAGCAGCCGCCGTACGACCGCGTCGTCACCGCCCCGGGCGAGCTTGGCCTCCTCCAGCAGTTCCACCGCCCGCCGCACCCACACGGCCCACTGCCCGAGCAGCCCGCCGACGAACTCGACCTCCACCTCGCGCCCGTCCACGACCACCCGGTGCGAGGTGATGAGGTCGGCCAGGATGTGGTCGTCGTTGCCCGTGTAGAGCGCCACCTCGCCGGCCCGCCCCGCCCGTACGACGCCGTGCAGCACGTCCAGCGTGCGATAGCGGTCGAAGGGCGCGACCTTGATGCCGACGACGGACTCCACGGCGGCCAGCCGCGTCCAGAAGTCACGGGACAGGGTGCGCCCGCCCACCGCGGGCTGCAGGTAGAAGCCGATCACCGGCAGCACCTCGCCCACGGCCCTGGCCCGCTCGATGAGCGCGTTCTCGTCGAGCTCCCGGTAGGGGCTCAGCAGCACCATGTGGTAGCCGAGCGACCTGGCCAGCTCCGCCTCGGCCACCGCCTGGGCGGTGGGCCCGGTCGCCCCGGCCACCAGCACCACCTCGCGCTCGACCTCCTTGGCGGTGCGGGCCGCCAGTTCGAGCACGGGCGGCAGCAGGCCGGTGCCGTGGATGGCGAACTGCGTCGTGTGCACGCCCACCGCCAGCCCGCCCGCGCCCGCCTCGACGTAGTAGCGGGTCAGCGCCCGCTGGCGGCGCTCGTCCAGCTTCCTGTCCTCGGTGAGCGCGAGCGGGTGCGCCGGGATCACCAGGCCGCGCCTGAACAGGTCACGAACGGACGTCTGCGCCTGTGGAGCCGTGCTGAGCACGTGAGGTCCCCCTTGGTGTTTGTCGGTGTGGGCGAGCAGAGTGGCGAGCAGAGTGGCGGGCAGGGTGGCGGGCAGGGTGCCGGAGCCGGTCAGAACCGGCCGTCACGGCGTTCGAACTTGGTGGGTTTGCCGAGCAGCGGCCCGCCGTCGGCCACCCATCGCGCCGTGTGCTCGATCAGCTCGGCCGGCGTGAGCTCGGGGTAGCCGAACAGGCGGTGGCAGCGCCCCGCGTTCGACAGCAGCGCGGTCGGCGCCTCCTCCCCGGTGAACACGGGCTCCTTGCCCAGCGCCGCGCCGAGGTCCAGGGCGATCCGCCGCACGGAGAGCAGCTCGGGCCCGGTCACGTTGAGGACGTACGGCGGCGCGGAGGCCAGGGCCAGCGACCGGAGCGTGACCTCGTTCGCGTAGCCCTGCCAGACCACGTTCACCTGGCCGGTCGACAGGTCGACGGGCTCCCCGGCGAGGATCTTCTGCGCCAGGTCGATGAGCACGCCGTAGCGCAGCTCGACCGCGTAGTTGAGGCGGACGAGCGACAGCGGCGTGCCGTACGTCTCGGAGAAGTGCGTCAGCACCCGCTCGCGCCCCAGGCAGCTCATGGCGTAGTCGCCCACGGGCCCCGTCGGGGAGTCCTCCGTGCTGCCGCCGCCGGTGACGGGGACGAGCGGGTAGACGTTCCCGGTGGACAGGGCGGCGATCCGGCTGTGCCGGAAGCGGTCGGCGACCCTCCCGGGCAGGTACGCGTTGGTGAACCAGGTGGCGTGCTCGCGCCCCTGCGTGCCGAACTTGGCGCCGACCAGGAAGACCACGTTCGGCGCGTCGGGCAGGTCGCGCAGCGCCTGCTCGTCGGCCACGTCGGCGGACACCACGGTCGCGCCGTCCTCGGCCAGCGACTCGGCGAGCCCTGGCTCGGAGAAGCGCGAGACCGCGATGATCCGCCGGTCCCCGTTCGTGGCGTTGAGGGCCAGCCGTACCAGGCTCGGCCCCAGCTTGCCGCCGGCGCCCAGGATCAGGATGTCGCCGTCGAGCCCGCTGAGATCGTCCACCAGCCCGGCGCCGGGCCGGGCCAGGCGCTCCTCGAGTTCCGCTGTCGTGCGCACGCGGGTATCTCCTCCGTCTGTTATTTACGGTCCAGACCGTAACTGTCGCAGACTTCGGCTGTCAACGGGTACGCACAACTGGGTCAGGCGACCTCACGGGCTGTGACCAGCACATCGAGGATCGCCCTGGTCTGCTCCCACGGCACCGGGCTGGGCGCGCCGCGCACCATGGAGAGGAACGCGTCGATGGTCCCCTCGTACCCGAGCCCCTTGACCGGGTCGTCGCCGCTCTCGATCACGATCGACTCGGAGCCGTCGCGCCTGTGCACGGTGACGGTGTAGGCCTCACCCTCGGAGACGCCGAGGATCTCCACCGTCCCCGTGACGCCGCTCCCCCACCGCAGCGCCATCACGCCGGTGTCCTCTGAGCGCAGGCCCTGGTAGTGCCGCTTGGCCCCGGCGGCGCCCACCAGCCGCACGTCCGGCCCCAGCAGGGCGACCAGCAGCTCGACGCCGTGGATGCCCATGGTCACCATGGTCCCGCCGCCCTCGCCGGGCGTGTCCTGCCAGGCGTTGTAGCCGTCGGCCCACAACCCCACGTCGTGCCGTACGGTGGCCCGCACGGCCAGCACCTCGCCGGGATCGACCCGGACCCCGGCGAACGCGGGCGCGAACCTCAGCACCGAGCTCGACAGCACCCGGTCGCCGATCGCCAGCCGGTCGAGCGCGTCGAGCTGGACCCGGCTGGCGGCGGCCGGCTTGTTCACGAAACAGGGGGCGCCGGTCTCCAGGACCCGCGCCAGCGCCTCGGGCACCTGCGGGTTGGGCACGGTCAGCACCACGCCGTCGGGCCCGGTGGCCAGCGCCTCGCCGAGGCTGCCGGCCACCTTCGCGGTCGGGTGCTGGCCGGTGAAGCGCCGCAGCCGCTCGGGGTCCTGCTCCCACACCACCAGCTCCGCGTGGCGGGCCAGGGTGTGGGCGTCGGTGTACGGATGGCTGGTGGCCAGCCCGGCCAGGACAATGCGCACGACGGTATCTCCCTAAAGCTCGTCCACCTCGGCGTACGCGCGTCCGCCCGACAGCTTCGCGTACCCGGGCCCACGGTCGAAGAAGCGGTCGCCCGGAGGACGCAGGCGGGCGCGGAGCTCGGCGGTGCCCTGCTCGTCGATGCGGTCACCGTCGAGCACCACGCCGTAGTCGCCCAGCGCGCCCGCGATCGACACCTTCCCGTCCCGCACGTCGGCGGCCACCGCCCGGGGGTCGCGGTCGTACGGGGAGCCCCAGCCGCCGCCCCCGGTCGTACGGATGCGGATCAGCTCACCGGCCTGCACCGGATGGTCGTCGACCAGGCCCTCCATCTCCTTGCCCGCGATCTCCACCCGGAACGGCCGCCCCGCGAGGCCGCCGTTGACGCCCCAGCAGGACAGGATCGAGCGGTCGGCGATCGACATGTAGGAGGCGTCCCTGAGCATCCTGATGTGCTTGTCGTAGCCCAGCCCGCCCCTGAACATGCCGGGCCCGCCGGAGTCGCAGGCCAGCGCCAGCCGCTCCACCCGGAACGGCCAGCGCGCCTCGGCGAACTCCACCGGGATGTTGCGCGAGTCGGGCACCACGTGGATGGTGTCCTCGCCGTCGGCGTACCAGCGCCCGCCCGAGCCGCCGCCCAGGACCTCGCGCATCAGGTACGGCTGGTCGGCGGCGTCCGTGCCGTACACGCCGGTGTAGCGGATGGTCTCCTGGTCGGCGGGCATGCGGCCGTTCGTGGCCTTGGCCAGCACGCCGGCGAGCACGCCGAGCAGGCGCAGGATGACGAACGTGCGGGCGTTCGTGGGGGCCGGGAAGACCGGGGTGAGCAGGGTGCCCTTCTCCGGGAAGATCATCTTGATGAGGGGCACGACACCCTCGTTGACGTCCAGCTCGGCCATCCGCTCGGGCGTGTCGGCCAGGTTGCGCAGCACCGGGGCCAGCCACTTCTTCAGGAACACGCCGTCGGCGTAGTCGCCCGCGTGGTTGATCGGCCCCTTGGCCTGCGGCGACGTGCCGGTGAAGTCGATCGTGAGCGGAGAGTCGGCGCCGTGGTCGACCGTGAGCGTGATGCGCTGGGCGTGCAGGCGGGGCTCGTCCACGCCGTCGTGCTCGGCGTAGTCCTCCCACACGTACGTCCCCTCGGGGATCTTGGCCAGCAGCTCCCTGCGGAACGTCTCGGTGGTCTTGGAGATGATCGCGTCGAAGCACTCCTCGACGGCCTGCCTGCCGTACCGGTCGAACAGCTCGCCCAGCCGCCGCGCCCCCATCAGGCAGGCCGAGCACTCGGCGTCGAGGTCGCCGGCCAGCGAGTCGGGAATGCGGGAGTTGCGGGTCATGATGCGCAGCGCGGCCTCGTTCGGCACGCCCTGGTCCCACAGCTTGATCGGCGGCACCATCAGGCCCTCTTCGAACACCGACCGGGCGTGCGAGGGCATGGAGCCCGGCACGGACCCGCCGATGTCGTCATGGTGGCCGAACGCCTGCACGAACGCCACGACGGCGCCCTCGTGGAAGACGGGCACGGTCACGCACAGGTCGGGCAGGTGGCCGATGCCGCCCTCGGAGAGGTAGACGTCGTTGTGGAAGTACACGTCGCCGGGCTTCATCGTCTCGACCGGGAAGTCGCGCACCACCGGCTGGACGAGCGCGCTGTAGGAGCGGCCGGTGAGCTTGCGCAGCCGTACGTCGTGGATGCCCGCGCGGAAGTCGTGCGCGTCGCGGATCATCGGCGAGCGGGCCGTACGGGCGATGGCCGTCTCGACCTCCTTCTCGACGGACGCCAGCGTGCCCTCGACGATCTCCACCAAGATCGGATCAGTCACGGCGGACCTCCACATTTCCGTACTCGTCCACCTTCGCGGTGAAGCCTGGGTGGATCGGGATCGTCGAGCCGTACTCCTCGATCACGGCCGGCCCGGTGACCGTGGCGCCGGGGCCGAGCGCGGAGCGCTGGTGGATCGCGGTGTCGCGGGTCTCGTCGAAATGCACGGGACGCACCGAGGTGGCGCCCTCGCCGGCCTTGTCCAGGCGGCGGATGGCCGGGCGGGTGATGGGGCCGATGCCGGAGACGCGCAGGTTCACCCATTCGACGCCGTGGCGGGGGTCGTCCCGGTACGCGTACCCGTACAGCTTCTCGTGGGCCGCGTGGAAGCGGTCGACCACCTCGGCCTGCCAGTCCTCGTCGATCTCGCCCGCCGGGGCCGGCACCCGCACCTCGTACGCCTGGCCGTAGTAGCGCAGGTCGGCGCTGCGCAGGTAGACCGGGTCGTCGAAGCCCTCGCGGTCGAGCGCCTCGCCCGCCTGATGCTCCAGGTCGTGGAAGATCTCGACGGCCTTGCCGAGCGAGAGGTCGCGGGTGACGTACGTACGGACGTAGTCGTTCTTGACGTCCACCGTCAGCAAGCCGAACGCTGAAACGTTCCCGGGGTCGCGCGGGACGATCACGGCCGGCAGCCCGAGGATGTCGATCAGCCGGCACGCCAGCAGCGGCCCGGACCCGCCGAACGTCACCAGCGGGAAGTCACGCACGTCCAGCCCGCGCTTGACGGTGAGCTGCCTGATCGCGTTGCTCTGGTTGAACGCGCTGATCTCCAGGATGCCCGTCGCGGTGCGCTCGGGGGTGAGGCCCAGCTTGTCGGCCAGCGCCTCGATGCCGCCGCGCGCGGCGTCGGCGTCCAGCGGGATCTCGCCGCCGAGCAGGTGGGGCGGGATCCGGCCGAGGAACACGTGCGCGTCGGTGACCGTCACCTCCGTCCCGCCCCTGCCGTAGCAGATGGGGCCGGGGTCGGCGCCCGCGGACCTGGGGCCGACCTTGAGCGTGCCCTCGGGCGAGATCCACGCGATCGAGCCGCCGCCCGCGCCGACGGTGATGATGTCGATCATCGGGATCTTGCACGGGTAGCGGCCCACGGAGCCCTCGGTGGTGATCGAGGGCTCGCCGTCGATCACCACGGCCACGTCGGTCGAGGTGCCGCCGCCGTCCAGCGTGATCACCGACGGGTGCCCCGCCGTGGAGGCGATGAGCGCCGCGCCGAGCGCGCCCGCCGCCGGGCCCGACAGGACGGTGGTGATCGGCTGGTTGACGACCTCGCGGGCCGACAGGATGCCGCCGTTGGACTTCATGACGGAGAACGGCTTGCCGAGCCGGTTGGACAGGCTCGCGAGGTAGCCGCGCATGGCGGGCTTGACGGCGGCGTCCACCAGCGTGGTGACCGAGCGCTCGTACTCGCGGTACTCGCGCAGCACGTCGCTCGACAGCGAGATCACCGCCTCCGGGTGCTCGCGCCAGAGCACCTCGCGCATGCGGCGCTCGTGCTCGGGGTTGGCGTAGGAGTGCAGGAAGCAGACGCCGATCGCGTTGATCCCCTTGGCCCGGAACCAGCGGGCCGCCTCCACGGCCTGCTCCTCCGAGAACGGCCACACCTCCTGCCCCAGGTGATCGAGCCGCCCCCCGACGGTCTTCACCAGATGCACGGGAACGATCCTGGGCGGTTTGACCCAGAAGTAGGAGTTGCCGTAGCCGTCGGGCACGCTCTGCCTGGCGATCTCCAGGACGTACTCGAAGCCCTCGGTCGTGATGAACCCGAGGTTGGAGATCCGGTCCTCGAGCAGTCGGTTCGTGGCCACCGTGGTGCCGTGGACGATCGACCCGACGTCGAGGGCGCCGAGCTTCTCGATGCCCGCGACGAACCCGTCCGCCGGGTCGGCGGGCGTCGACGGGGTCTTGGTCGTGAGGATCTCACCGGTCTCCTCGTCCACCGCGACCACGTCGGTGAAGGTTCCTCCGGTGTCCACTCCGATACGCACGCTACGCATGGCTCCTCAGCTCGGTGACCACTGTTCCTCCTGCGAACTCCAGAGGAGAAATGTCCCACGAGGTCATGGAACAAGCCAAGCCACTAAGCTGGCCCCCCGTGACTGAACTGTCTGCCTTGTCTGCCGTGCCGTCTGGCGCCCGGGATGCCGTGCTCAAGTTTTACTTCGGCCCCATGGACTGCGGGAAGTCCACGTTGGCACTCCAGATGAATTACAACCACGGACGTCAGGGTAGGCGTGGTCTGGTGCTGACCAAGCACGACCGCTCCGGCGGCCCCAAGATCACCAGCCGGATCGGCCTCGGCCTGGAGGCCATCGAGGTGGAGGACTCCCTCGACATCGTGGAATTGGTCACCTCCCACGACCGCATCGACTTCCTCATCTGCGACGAGGCCTGCTTCTACACCGTCCCGCAGATCGAGCAGCTCGCGGACCTGGTGGACGAGCACTGCGTGGACGTCTACGCGTTCGGGCTGGCCTCGGACTTCCGCTCGGTGATGTTCCCGGCGGCGCAGCGGCTGTTCGAGCTGGCGGACGAGGTGTGCCGGCTGCAGGTCGAGGTGCTGTGCTGGTGCGGCCGTCCCGGGCAGCTCAACGCCAGGGTCGTGGGCGGGGTCATGGCGCGTACGGGCGAGCAGGTCGTGATCGGCGACACCGACGCCTCGCCGGTGCGCTACCAGGTGCTCTGCCGCCGCCACCACCGCTCCGGCCGGCTCGGCGAGGGCGAGGGCCAAGCCCAGGGCCAGGGCCAGGGCCAGGGCGTCCTCACACCAGGCGGTCCAGCAGGTCTCTGAACAGCCGCCGATCCTCCTCCGGCAGACCGGCCAGGAACTCCTCCTCCGCCACACCCACGGCGCGGGTGGCCGCCTCCAGGACCTCGCGCCCGTGGCCGGTCAGCTCCACCATGTTCTTGCGCCGGTCGGCGGGATGCGGCCGGCGCCCGACGAGCTTCTTGCGCTCCAGGCCGTCCAGCAGCGCGACCATCGTCGTCCGGTCGATGCCCAGCCGCTGGGCGGCCTCCAGCTGGGAGAGCGGCTCCGGCGTGCGGAGCACCGACATGACCCCGAACTCCCGCCCGTCGATCTCGTACGGCTCCAGCGCCGGCCCCGTCAGCTCCCCCAGGCGCAGGTTGGCGTGCTTGAGCAGATAACCGAGGCGACGTCGCGACACGCCTCGATTGTCACACAACCCTTTCCCCGGGGCGGCTATCCGGCGGCCAGCTCCTCCAGGCGGTAGGGAAGGTACGCCGAGTCGTCCACGAGCGCCGAGGCGCCCCGCCACCACCCGAACCACTCCCCGCTCCGCCACATCCAGTCCACGCGTTCGATGGCGGCCACCACGTCGCCGACCGTCTGCCACCGCTCGCCGAGCTGCTCCCGGGTGGCGCCGTGCCGCACCGCCCAGGCCCGCAGGACTCCCCCGGCGGCGGCCGGGACCTCGCGGGCGTACGGGTCGGGGTCCTCGCCGGGCAGCCGGTGCGGCCCCAGCCCGGCCGCCACCCCCCAGCTCCACTGCGCCTCGGCGGGCCGGGAGTAACGCAGGGAGTGGAAGTCGAGGTTGGACCCGAGATCCTCGTCGGGCCTGCGGGTGACGACCGCGTCGAGCCGCCCGCCGGCGTCGAAGTGAACGACCAGCCGCTGCCCCGGCTTCACCCCGGGCGGCAGCCGGAAGCGGTCCTCGGCATGCCACGAGTTGAGATCGACCTCGGCGACGGGCCAGCCCCACAGCTGGTCGGCGGCGTCGTCGGAGATCCAGGCGGCCAGCATCTCCAGCGCGGTCAGATCGGTCCAGGGCTCGATCGCGACCGCCGTGCGCACCACCTCGTCGGGGGCCGGCAGCTTGCCGCCCCTGGGCCGGATCCACCACTCCTCGCCCAGCTCGCGGGTGCCCACGAGCAGCGCGGCGATGGCGGCCAGCTCGGCCGAGCGCCGGGTGAGCGAGGCTCCGAGCGCGAGCTCCAGCGTCCGCTCGGTCCGCTCGTCCCCGAGCACCGGGCGCACGTCGACGATCAAGGTCTCGGCTGTGGGGCGCTCGTCGCCCAGCAGGTTGCGAACGACTCTCCTGGCTTCGGTTCGTGCGTCTTCCGCGTGTGCCTGCCGCATACCAGCCACGCTACGCCTGGAGATCCTTTTCCGCGAGAGCCCTCATGGGCGCCGGGAGGCCCGTCCGATGAGCCAGCCCACCGCGACGCCCGTGAGCGCGATGCCCGCCCCCATCCCGAACGACGCCAGCATCACCCACGGCCGCGTCTGCGTGTGCGGTCTGGGGGCCCGCGCGTACACGGCGCCGCGCGCCGGGCTCACCGCTTCCGCCTCGGCGGGCACCTGCGGCGCGCCGGCGGGGACGGCCGCCGCGCACAGGTGATCCTCGACGGCCGCGAAGAACTCCCCCGCCGTCCGCTTGGCCACCGACCCCAGCATGCGCTGCCCGACCCCGCCGATCATCCCGCCGATCACCGCGTCGGCGTCGTAGTCGACCCGGGTCCCGTCCTCGACCTCGCTCAGCCGCACCACGACGGTGGCGTCCACCGTCCCGGGCGCCCCCTGCCCGCGCGCCTTGAGCGTGAAGCTCTCGGGCGCCAGGGGGTCGGTGAGCGACACCTCTCCCTGATAGACGCCCTTGATGGACGCGACGCCCGCGTTCACGGTCATCCGGTACGTGTCCGGCCCGGTCTCCTCAAGGCACTCGCATCCCGGAATGGTGCTCGCCAGCACCGCCGGATCCTGGAGCGCAGCCCACACCCGATCCCTCTGAACGCCGATCACGGCAGTACCCGCCACCTTCATGTCGCCACTCTAAGCAGCCGGGACCAGGTGGATAAGGGCAACACCTGCCAGAGGAAGACAAGACTTGAGGATCATGCCTGGCAAGATGGGGCCCCATGCGCGCGTTGAAGATCATGCCCCGTCCGGCCGCCGTCGCCTGCGTGCTGGCCCTCGTCGCCGCGTGCACCCCCGCCGAGACCGCGAGCGTCCGCCGGCCCGGCACCGCCTCCGCGCCGAGTTCCCCGTCCGCACGGCCCAAGGCCACCCGGCACGGCCCGCCCGGCATGCAGCCGCGCACGGGCGAGGTGCGCCCGGTCGAACGCGCCGGCGACCTGCCGCCCGTGATCAGCTCGATCCCCACCAGGCGCAAGGTCGTCTTCCTGACCATCGACGACGGCTGGGAGCAGGATCCGGGCTTCGTCGAGCAGGTACGCGACCAGCACATCCCCATCACCGCCTTCGCCATGCGCGACGCCGTGGAGGCCAAGGGCACCCCGGACCCGGCCGGCGGCCCAGGGAAATACGTAGGTGCCGGTAAATGGGGATATTTCCGACAGCTCCGCAACGCCGACGTCGCCATCGAGAACCACACCCTCACCCACCCCAACCTCCGCCTGCTCTCCCGGGACGCCCAGCGCCGCGAGATCTGCGGCTCCTCCCAGGTCATCAGGAAGGAGCTGGGCACCAGGCCCACGCTGTTCAGGCCCCCGTTCGGCAACTACAACACCGACACGCTCAGGGCCGCCAAGAGCTGCGGCATCGAGGCGGTCCTCCTCTGGACGGCCACCGTCCAGCCGGGCGGCAAGATCGCCTACCAGGTTCCCGACAAGCGCCTGCGCCCGGGCGACATCCTGCTCCTCCACTTCCGCCCCAACCTGGCCGGGGACTTCCGCATCCTGGTCAACAAGATCAAGCGCCGCGGATTCGAGCTGGGCAACCTCCAGGCGTACCTGGCCGCCATGGCTGTCGACCGGTAGGCGTACCCCTGAATCACCCCGGCGGCGGACGCGCCGGGGCCCGCCCGCACGGGATCCTCGATGCGGCAACAACCAACGGGGAGCGATGTGACCAAGCTCGCATCGCGTTGCTCTACAAGCTGTAGTACTACTTCAAGTAGATAAACTACACGCTGTAGAGCTCAGGGAGTCGGCGGGGAGATGGACGCACTTGACCTGGCACGGTGGCAGTTCGGGGTGACCACCGTGTACCACTTTCTGTTCGTGCCCTTGACCATCGGTCTGGGGATCTTCGTGGCGGGCCTGCAGACGGCCTGGCACCGGACAGGGAAAGAGCACTACCTGAAGCTCACGAAGTTCTTCGGGAAGCTGTTCCTGATCAACTTCGCCATGGGCGTGGTCACCGGCATCGTGCAGGAGTTCCAGTTCGGGATGAACTGGAGTGAATACTCCACGTTCGTCGGCGACGTCTTCGGGGCGCCGCTGGCCATGGAGGCGCTGCTGGCCTTCTTCATGGAGTCCACGTTCCTGGGGCTGTGGATCTTCGGATGGGACCGGCTGCCGAAGAAGGCGCACCTGGCGTGCATCTGGGCGGCCGCCATCGGGTCCAACTTGTCGGCGTATTTCATCCTCGCGGCCAACGCCTGGATGAAGCACCCCGTCGGCTACGAGGTCGTGGACGGCAGGGCCAGGATGACCGACCTGTGGGCCGTGCTGACCAACTCCACGGCGGTGGCCCAGGTGCCCCACGTGATCGGGGCGGCGTTCATCGTGGCGGGCGGCTTCGTCCTGGCCGTGAGCGGCTACTGGCTGCTCAGGACGCGCGCCCCGATGTGGCGCAGCGCGGCCCGCGCCGCCCTCGTCATGACGGCCCTCGCGGGCGCCGTCGTCGCGGGCACCGGCGACATGTCGGCCAGGCTGATGTACGAGCAGCAGCCCATGAAGCTGGCCTCCGCCGAGGGCCTGGAGCGCGACACGGCCGGCGCGGCGTTCTCCCTCGTCCCGGGCGTCGAGATCCCCAAGGTCCTCAGCTTCCTGTCCGCCCACGACCCGAACGCCACCGTCCAGGGCACCGAGGACCTGCAGCGCCGCTTCGAGCAGCAGTTCGGCCCGGGCGACTACCGGCCGAACGAGCCGGTCGTGTTCTGGTCGTTCCGGGTGATGATGGGGTTCGGGATGGCCACGGTGGGCCTGTCGGTGCTGGGCCTCTGGCTGACCCGGCGCAGGCGTGAGTTCCCGAGATGGCTGTCGCGGGCGATGCTCCTGGCGGTGCCGCTGCCGCTGCTCTCGGTGATCGCCGGGTGGCTGCTGAGCGAGATCGGCCGCCAGCCGTGGACGGTCGCGGGCGAGCTGCTCACCGCCTCCAGCGTGTCGCCGGGGGTGAGCCTGGCCGAGGTGGCCACGTCCCTGACGATCTTCACACTCCTGTACGGCGCGCTCGCCGTGGCCGAGGTCGTCCTGCTGACCAGGCATGTCCGCAAGGGCGTCGAGGAGCAGGCGCCCACCCCCGCCGCCGCCGAGCGGCGTGAGCCGTCGCTGATGTACTGAGGGAGCAGACAATGATCGAGTTGTGGTTCGTCATCATCGCCTTCCTCTGGACGGGCTACTTCGTGCTGGAGGGCTTCGACTTCGGCGTCGGCATGCTGGCTCCGCTGGTCAGCCGCAATCCCGGCGAGCAGCGGCAGAGCCTGCAGACCATCGGCCCGGTGTGGGACGGCAACGAGGTGTGGCTGATCACCGCCGTCGGCGCCATGTTCGCCGCGTTCCCCGCCTGGTACGCGGGCGTGTTCAGCTCGTTCTACCTGCCGGTGACGCTCGTCCTGGTCGGCCTGATCGTGCGCGGCGTCGGCCTGGAGTGGCGCGGCAAGGTGAACGACCCGCGCTGGTGCGACCTGGGCATCGTGGTGGGCAGCGCGCTCCCGGCGTTCCTGTGGGGGGCGGTCTTCGCCGACCTGGTGTTCGACAGCGTGCCCGCCGCCCTGCTGGGAGGCGCGTTCACGCTGGCGGTGTGCGCCCTGCACGGCGCCGTCTTCCTGGCGCTCAAGACCACCGGCCCGGTACGCCGCCGCGCCCGCGTCGTGGCGATGGCCGCCAGCGGCGTGGCCGTTCCGGTGGCCGTGGCCG
>NZ_JBSFTC010000084.1:0-37923 GCF_053590415.1 Nonomuraea sp. NPDC003201 | reverse complement strand
CGGGTCGCCGCGCGCCCGGGCCGCGGCAGCCTGAACGTCCGCCTGGTCGATGTCGACCAGGCGGACAAGGCGGACAAGGCCACAACCGCCTTGAGCACGAGCGAGAGGGGCCGGCGTGACGTGTGGCGGGAACTACGGTGAGCTACTGACGGCACTTGTCGCTGACCACGCCGTTTTGGCCGCTGGCTGTCGCCAGCATGTGCTGAAGGAGCTTTGCCTCGCGGGTGGTGAAGCGGGCCTCGCCTGCTGCCGGCTGCTGGACCTCTGGCGTCGGCTCGGCGACTGGTGATACGGGGGCGAGGAACGCAGGGACTGCCATCAGCGGTGAGATGGATCATGGTGCGCATGGTCACCGCGACCTGCGGAAGCACTAAAGATCGTGTTGTTGTGCCGGGCTATCCCGCCATGTTCGGGCCGCAGAGCTGACTCGACACGGTTGGTGGTGAGCCGCCCTGACCTGCTCGAACAGCCCCTACTGCTAATGACTGTCCCGTTGTTCCGCACCCCCGGTTACGTGTTCCTCAACCCTGATCCTGGGTGGCCTGGGCTAGTGCGGTGACGATCAGGCGGCGCTGCTGGTCGTTCATGAAGATGAGGTTGAAGCGTTCTTCTGCGAGCGTGATGGCGAAGTCGAGGAGGGCCTGATTGGCGACGGCACGGCCGTCGCCGATCGGTGCGTCGAATGCGCCGGTGTCGAAAAAGTCTCGGGCGTTCTCCCAGTCGATGAGTGCCATGTTCTGGTCGATGCTGTCTGTCACGCAGGCTTCGAGGAACTCATCGTTGTCGAGCCACGCGCTCTGAGGGTCGGCGATGAGGAGTTCGACGGCGGCGATCCGATATGGGGCGGCGTCGCGTGCTCCGGCGCGGAGACGTTCAGCGAGAGTGCTCATGCGGAGATTGTTTCACCGCGCTCGGGGGGTGGGGGTTGACGTTTCCGGCGAATCGCCGGAATTGCCCTGTATTACCTTTATGTCAACCAAGCGAACCAAGATCCGTCCAGGCGGCGCTCTCGAAGAACGGCGCCGCGACATCGGGCGGCGTCATCCTGAGCAGCGCGGCGGTCAGGCGCGCGTGCACGCGGTCCATATTCGGCTCGGCCATCTTCTGATCGGTCCCCTTCGGCTGGTGGCTCTCCCTGCTGTCCCGAATCCGTCCCGAAACTCAACGCCTCGACCAAGGTTTTCGGGACGAGTTTCGCTTTCGAAGTCGGCTGCACGAATGTCTGAACTCCCGTGCACGCGAAGGTGTGGGCAGAACAAGTACGGGAGAATGGGGGTAGTGAGCCGCTTTGGCGACCGCGCTGAGGGGCCAGTTCACACGGCCACGACGCGGTGGCCCGCGACCCGGCCAGCCCGCCGGTGCTCAGGTCCCCGGGCGTTGCTTGATCCCTGCCTCCAGCAGGCCGACCACTTCGGCGATCCGCTGCGCCCGCACCTCGGGCCGGCCTTTGGTGGCATCGATCCAGCGCAGGTAGGCCCGCCGGTAGAACTGGGCGAGCGCGTCGAAGAAGGCGCCCGCCGCCGGGCTGGCCTCCAGCGCCGCGGCGATGTCCTCGGCAAGGTCGGCCCGCTGCGGCCCCTCAGGGGTGAGCACCACGCGCACCTGAGTGCCGGGCTCCAGGCCGCAGCGCAGCCAGGCCGCGCCGAGCAGGAAACCGCGTTGCCCGCGGTGTTCGGTGATCACCGCGCGGATGCCCATCCCGTTCAGCGTGCCCGTCACGTGATGGACGGGCTTGGGCGCCCACACCTGGTCCGGGTCGAATGGCACGGGGACGAACAGACGTCCGCGCCCGCCCGGCTGGCTGTCGGCGGTGTAGTGCTGTTCCTGCACGCCCTCGATCCTGCCACGGCGGCCGTCACCAGCCGAGGTTGAGGGCTCACGCGGTGGATAGGATGCGGTAGATTTCCGCAGGTCCGCAGTCGGCCGGGCCCGGCGTGCAGATCTGCGGCGAATGCGTCACCATCGCGGGCGAGATCGTCGCGGCCCAGCACGAGCAGGCCGACCGCGAGTTTCGGCCCGTCAGGCGGCTCATCGGCTGAGCGGCACCGCCGCCGCCTCACCCGCCTCCCCTACGGTCGCTATGCAAGGCGCCTGCGCAGGCCGAGCCATCCTCCTCATCATGTCCGCTCGTGCAGGCATCGTTACCGCTGCTGCAGGAGCGGCGGCAGCGCGCGAACGGTCGCGATGATCCTGATCAGGCTCGCCAGTGCGGCCAACGCCAGGGGCCAGGGCGGGAGCGGCACGTTGGCGGCGGCGGCCGTGAGCATGCCGGCATCCAGCAGGATCAGGGCGATCACCGCGGCCAGGGTGGCGGTCTGGGTGCGGCGGTAGGCGTGCTTTTCCCGCACCACGCTCAGCAGGATGAGCACGGTCGCGGCGAGTGCGAGGCCGTAGGCAATCCGCGCGGGCGGCGTGATGGGCCAGGTCCACATCTGGGCGGAGATCAAGGCTGGGCCCCAGAGCAGGGCCATGATCGGGCCCGTGGCCAGCAGCGCCATCGCCGTCCGCCGCCAGGGCGAGACGCGGACGAAGGCTGCGGTGATCACGTCTGCGTCGCCGAACTCGGCGATCGCCGCGCGGGCGGCCGCGCCAGGCTCGCCGAGCGCGGCGAGGTGGGCTTCATAGGCTTCGGCCAGCCCGTCGGCCAGCTCCTCCACGGCCGGGGCTGGCAGCCAGCGGGCCAGGAGGGTGAGCTGGGCGTCGATCAGCTCGTGGCCGGCCATGGCCGTGTTCCCAGGGCTGCGGTGACCGCGCTGGCGAACTCCTGCCAGCCGGCCCGTTCACCGCTGAGCGCGGCGCGGCCGTCGCCGGTGAGTTCATAGGTGCGGCGGCGGCGTCCGCCGACCACCGACCAGCTTCCCGTGATCAGCCTGGCTCGCTCCAGCCGGTGCAGCGCTGGGTAGACGGTGCCGGTGGGCAGATCGATCCGGCCCTGGGTGGTATCGCGCAGGGCCTCCTTGACCGCGTAGCCGTGTCGCGGGCCGTCCTCCAGCGCCGCTAGCAGCAGGCCGTCGAGGTGTCCTTTCAGCGCTTCGGCCCTCATAGGTAGTAACGCTATATCGGGCCTTCCGCCGCGGCAACCGCCGTTGTAGCGTCGCAATATATAGCGTTGCTACGCATGGAGGCTTGTGGTGGACGAAATCGACATCGGTGGCATCCCGGTCCCCAACGCAGGCCCACTGTTCCTCACCGTCCTGGCCGTCCATGTCGCGGCTGGGCTGATGTGCGTAGCCTGCGGTGCCGCGGCGGCGCTGTCGGGCAAGGGCGGTGTCCGGCACCGGCGCTTCGGCCGGATCTACCTGTGGGCCCTGGGCGTGGTGTTCGCCTCGGTGAGCGTCATGTCGATGATCCGGTGGAGCCACAACGCCCATCTGTTCGTCGTCGGCGCGGCCGCCTTCGCGCTCGCCCTGACGGGTTACCTGAACAGGCGGCGTCGGCAGTACCTGCACATCGCAGGCCTGGGCGGCTCCTACATCGCCCTGCTCACCGGCTTCTACATCGACAACGGTCCGCATCTGCCGGGATGGGACCGGCTGCCCGCCTGGGTCTTCTGGATCCTGCCGAGCCTGATCGGCCTTCCGTTGATCGCCCGCGCCATCGGGCGCAGGCTGCCCGCCAAGGGAGTGACATCATGATGATCAGCCTGCTGCGGCGTCGGCGCCTCGCGGCCGACCTTCGCTGGTACCGCATGGTCTACTGGCTCGCCTACCGTTTCGGCCTGACCGTATGGCAGCGGCCCGCTCCGCCCGCCGTGCTGATGGCGCTCGTCGAGGGGCCCTCGGCGCTGGTGCCTGGGCGGGCGCTGGATCTCGGCTGCGGCACCGGCGCTGACACCATCTACCTCGCTGCGCACGGCTGGGACGTCACCGCCATCGACATGGTGCCCAAGGCTCTGGCCGCCGCCCGCCGCGCCGCCACCGCCGCCGTGACTCCGGGCTTCATCGCCCCGCGCTTCATCCACGGCGACGTCACCCGCCTGCACGACCTCGGGGCCGGCGACGGCTACAGCCTGCTGGTGGACTTCGGCTGCTTGCACACCCTGCCTGAGGACCGGCGGCCCGCCTACATCACCAGCGTGACGCACGCCGCGGCACCGGGAGCCCGGGTGCTTGCTACCAGCTGCAACGCCCGCCCAGCTGACCATCTCCGCACCCGGCAGGCGGCTCATCGGCTGAGTGAGACCGCCGCCTCACCCGTCTCCTCGTCGGCCAGCACGCGGTAGACGCTGGCGAGCGAGGGGTGCCGGCCCGTGTTCTTGCCCGTGGGGATGACTAGCTTGGCCTCGATCTCCGGCACCGGGACTCCGCGCTCGCGCAAGCTGCGCGCGTAGGCCGCCATGTCGTCGTCGAACACCTTGGGGCGCCCGCCGTGGCGACCGCGCTCACGGGCCGAGGCTTGGCCTTCGAGGGACTTCTCCCGGATGTACTCCCGCTCGGACTCGGCCATCCCGGCGAAGAACGCGAACAGCGCCGCCCCGTGCCCAGACGGGTCGTAGACCCCCTGCAGGGGGCCGGTCAGCAGTTCCAGTTGAATGTCAGAGCGGCGCAGCTCCTCGGCAATCGCCAGGACTTCGGCCGCCCCCGGCCCAGCCGCTTCATCTCGTGCACGGTGAAGATCACCCGGTGGTGCGGGACGGCCTGCTTGATCGTGCGCGTGTACTCCATCGCTTTGGTGAACTCCGGCCGCACCTTGACCCGGGTGCTGATCTTCTCGGAGAAGATCGGATCGCATCCTGCGCCCTCCAGCGTCGATCTGGCTCTGCAGCTCCTGTTGCGCGGTGCTGCACCGGGCATAGCCCACCCGGGTCGGCTTGGCCCCGGCATCAGCCAGGACGGCCTCGCGCGCCGGACCTGCCGTCCAAGCCCGGCCTGGACCGCGATCGGCAGGCGTGCGCACTTCCAGCTCGGCTCGCAGTTGCGGCACCAGCATGAAGCGCGGCGTGTGGTACTTAGGGGCGACCTTCCCGCCCCGGGTCCGGCAGGCACTGCCCGCCGGCGCCTCGCATTTCTGCGAGTTGACGGCGCGCCCGCCTCGCCCCCACTGCCGCCCCCGAGGGCAGCCGAGAAGGCCCGGCAGGCGCCGGGACGACGTCGCGCAGGCCTTCCTTCCGGGCGAAGCGGCGGTCGATCGCCTGGCTGGCGCCGCCTCGTCGACGGGAGAACCGTCACGGCCGCGCGCGATGCGGGCCCCGCCTGGGCCCTTGAACGGGCCTCGCCAGCACAAATGCTTGCCATCCGCGCGAGTCAGGCAGCCCGCATTCCGCGGGAGTGAGAGACCCGCACCTCGGGCGGCTGGCAGTGCGGGCCGAATCTGGGGCTCTAGGGGAGAGGCGACGACGACCCGCGCGAGAGGCCAGGAGGCCAAGTTGACGAAGATCGTGGGGCGCCAATACCCTTTTACTAATCTAATAGGAAAAGGGTATTGTGGTGATCAAGCTTCGCCTCGACCCGAGCTCTGGAGTGGCGACCTACCTGCAGCTGGTGCATCAGGTCAAACACGCCTTGCGGCTCGGTGTGCTCATGCCGGGCGATCGGCTGCCGACGATCAAAGAGGTCGTCAGCGACCTCGCGATCAATCCGAACACGGTGGCCAAGGCCTACCGCGAGCTGGAACACGAGGGCCTCGTCGTCGGCCGGCCAGGGTTGGGCACGTTTGTGCAGCGGACCCTGGGCGGCGGATCCACGGCTGATCACACCCGGTTCCGCCGCGACCTCGTCCAATGGGTGCGCGGCTGCCGTGAAGCGGGGCTCGACCAAGGGGACATGGAGGCGTTGTTCGCCGCGGTGCTCGCTGACTTCCCCCAGGAGGGGATCGCATGACGGCGGATCGGACAGTGGGGATGTTCGGCGGCGGATCCGGTGAGCTCACCGCCCCCGCACAGAGCCCGGCGGCCCTGGAGGCCGTGCGGCTCGCCAAGCGGTATCGGGGCACGTGGGCGTTGCGCGAATGCACGCTGTCCGTCCCCGCCGGCCGGGTCGTCGCGCTCGTCGGACCGAACGGCGCGGGCAAGTCCACGTTCCTGCACCTGGTCGCCGGGTTGATCGCCCCCACCCGGGGCAGCGTGCGTGTCTTCGGCGAGCCGGTCGGGCAGCGGGCGGCGGCCCTCGCACGGGTGGCGTTCCTGGCCCAGGACAAACCCCTCTACGACGGCTTCACCGTCGCTGAGATGCTCCGCTTCGGACACCATCTCAACCCGGGGTGGGACGACGCCCTCGCCCGGCAACGGCTGGCGGAACTGGACATCCCGCTGAAGCGCAAGGTCGGCAAGCTTTCCGGAGGTCAGCAGGCACAGGTCGCGCTGACCGTCGCTGTGGCCAAACAGCCGGATCTGCTGGTCATGGACGAGCCGCTGGCCAACCTCGACCCCGTGGCCCGGCACGACGTCATGCGCTCCTTGATGGCGGCGGTGGCCGAGACTCAGATGACCGTCGTGCTGTCCTCCCACGTGGTCTCCGACCTGACCAACGCCTGCGACTGGCTGGTGGTGCTCAACCGCGGCCAGGTCCAGATCAGCGGCGAGGTCGACGAGCTGCTCGCCACTCACCGGATGCTGTCCGGTCCGGCCGAGCTCGCCGACGGGATGGCAGCCCGGGTGCCGGTGATCAGCGACAGCCGCAGCGAACGGCAGGCCGACCTGCTGGCTCGCACCGGCTCGGAAACGCCGTTGCACGACCCGCGATGGAGGGAGTCCTGTGTGAGCCTGGAGGAGCTGGTGCTGGCCTACCTCCGCCGCCCCGACACCACCTCACTGCCTCGTCCGACCCTGACCATTTCCTGACCGCTAAGGAGACATGGAAGTGTTGTGGCTTACCTGGCGGCAGCACCGCATGCAGGTGCTCCTCACCACGGCGCTGCTGGCCGTCCTCGGCGCAGTTCTGCTCATCAGCGGTCTGAGCGCGGCCGACTTCGCCGCCCAGAACGCTCCGGCGACCGACTGTGTGACGGACACGCCCGCATGCAGCGCTTACCTCGTGGAGATGAACGAACGCATACGGCCGGTGGGTGAACTCCTCGGCTGGCTTCCGCTGCTGGCCCCGGCGATGATCGGCGCTTTCTGGGGCGCTCCGCTCCTGGCCCGGGAGTTCGAACAGGGCACACACCAGCTCACCTGGACCCAGTCGGTGACGCGCCGCCGCTGGTTGGCGGCCAAGATCGTCGGCCTCGGCGCCGCGGTCACGCTCGGTGGGCTGGCGCTGGCCGGCATCGTGGATCCGTGGCTGGCCGCCTTCGACGCCGCTCCCTACAACGTCGACCGCTTCGACTTGAGATGGTTCCGTCTTATCGGCATCGTTCCGGCGGCGTGGTGGCTGGCCGCGTTCGTGCTCGGCATGGCCACGGGCGCGCTGTTCCGGCGGACCCTGCCAGCGATGGCGGTGACCCTGGCGGTGTGCGCGTTGGCATTCTTCGGACTCCTCAGGGCGCCGTCCTCCTACGCGCCGCCGGAGCGAGCCGTGCAGGCCAAGGTCGTGGACGAGCTCTTACCGGAAGGCTCCCTGTCTGTGAAGGACTATTGGATCGACAAGAGCGGCGTGACGTTCACCAATCAGGACGTAGCGCTCGCGCTCGCCGGCCCTTGCGGGACAGACGAGACGACCAAGAAGTACGCCAAGTGCTCCTTCAGCCATGGCTATCGGCAGGTGGCCGAATTCCACCGCGCGAGCAGGTTCTGGCAGTTCCAATGGACCGAAGCGGGAATCCTGCTCATCCCCGCTCTCGCATTGGGCGGTGTCGCCGTCCGGCGCACCCTTCGGCCCCGCATCTGAAACCAATTATCGCCTCATCACGGTGACGGGACGGCCTGGCGCAGGGCCGTCACCGCCTTCTGCAAGGCGTCCAGTAGAGGGCAAGCAGTGGATCATGCAGGACGTAGGTCGGCCCGCTGCCTGCCCGTCCTGATCAAACTGCCCGGCTCTTCCTTTGAGCAGATGCCCGAACGGCAGCGCCCTTGCCGACGCGACGGCTCGGAAGAGGGTGTCGCGCACTCGCAGCGGCCGGTAGCCAGCGGGGCCGAGCTGGGCCGGCTCGCCCTCGCTGTGCGCTGGGGATATGTGGGACAGCACCTCATCGTCGACGCGCCGCCCGGTGGCGCGCATCGAGTCCACGGCCAGACCGTAATACTCCGTCGTCCATGCGACCACGGAGTTGGTCACGAGTGTCAGGCACCACGCCTGCTCGGTCTGCTGCTCCAGGTGCCGCGCCCGGACGGTGCACTCTCTGACCCGATCGGACGGTCAGCGACACATTGCCGGTGCCGCTCGACCGTTGGGGGAGTTGCACGAGATCGGAAAGGTAGCCGCCTTCCTCACGTCCGATGACGCGTCGGACGCCAGGGCGCGTGACTGCTGTCAGGCATTGCAGGTCACCAGGGTGCTCGCGAGGTGGACTCGGCCCAGGGTTTCCGGTCAGCCTGTGGTTTCAGTGAGACGAGCTTCACGGTCATGGGTGCTTCGCGGAAGCGAACTGTCCCGTGGCGATCAGGATCACGACGAGCGCGAGCGGCACGATCCACCCGCTCCAGCCGAGGATCGTCGCCTGCGTGGTGTCGACGTGCTCGCCGGCCTTGGCGAACAGGAGGTAGGTCCCGCCCGCCCCGTTGAACGCGGCATGCGCGAGGGCCGCGGGCCACACGGACCCCGATCGGAGCCGCAGCCAACCGAAGACCGCGCCGACCAGGATGCACATGCCGACCATCGCAGTCACGCCTAGCCAGCCCGGCGCATCCGGGTAGTTGTACCCGAGGAGGATGAGCGGAGCGTGCCAAAGGCCCCAGATCACGCCCGAGATCAGGAGGGCTGGGAGCGTACCGAGCGGCATCAGTTTCGGCAGCAGCCACCCTCGCCACCCGAGTTCCTCACCCAGCGCCGGGATGAGGTTGATGAACGCCGCCAAAGGGAGTGCGGCGAGCTGGATGGCGATGAGCGCGCCGATCGGGATCGGGACTTCGGCCACTCCCGCGGCGCCCGCTTGCTCGTCGAGAACCTGCTGGAACGCGGAGAAGTTCACAAAATCGGCCGGAAAGACACCCAGCAGCGCACCGACCGGGAGCGCCACCAGGACGAGCGCGATGGACACGATGATCCCCACCGCCCCGTAGCCGAGCAGTCTCCGGACCGGTCGCAACGGCCACAGCCCGAGCGTCCACACCTTCTGCTGCGGCCGCTCCACTAAGAACACGACGACAAGGGCGGCGATCGCGGGGGTCGTCATCGTGGCGGCGGCCACGACGGTGAACCAGGAGCTGGCGAGTCCGTCACCGAACCAGAGCGGAAGCGCGAGAAGCCAGGCGAGCCCGAACGCCAAGGTGGTGAACACGCCGATGGATCGCAGATCACGGCTGCTCATGCGGGGTCCGCCTCGGGTCGTGGCCGTCTTCGATCCGCCCGGAGATTCGATGGTCACGACGTCTGCCTTTCGAGGATGTGCAGACCGGCGATGGTGCGGTCGTCGCGGAACGCGATCCGTGCCGTGTAGTCGCCCGCCTCCAGCGAGAGCGGCGTGTTCGTGATCGTCAGGTCGCCGGCCCGGGTGATCTCAGGCTCTCCAAGCCCTTCGAAAGCTCCCGACAGGCCGACGATCTGCGCCCACGCGGCCGCGAGCGCATCCTCCGACAAGCCATCGCGCATGCTCGGATCGAACTGCTCGGTGACACGCGTCCATTGCCCGGATGCGAGGTCCTCGATCACCGAGGCGGCCAGTTCGGCGACGCCGGGTAGCGGCGTGGTGTTCATTGGTTCTCCTGTTCTTGGATCGATCGGTTTGCCATAGCGCTGAAACGCCGCCTGCCGGCTCACGCCGAGCGCATCACCGATGACCTGCCACGTAGCGCCGTGCTGCCGTGCCTGCTGCACGACAGCACGCACGACGTCATCGGCGGCCGCCTGCATGCTCACGGCGCGCCCTATCGAGTCGGCCCAGTCGTCGCTCCTCGTCAGGACACGTGCGGCGAGGAACTCCTCCATACGCGCTTTCAAGGCCTGCAGCGCCTCCGTCAATGTTTCTTGCACTTGTAAAGCATATCTTTACAAGTCGGCTGTGCGTCAAGAGAGATTGCTGGGACCATTCGGCTGGAATCGAACGCTAGTGAGCGTTTTCGCAGCTCAGCGCCTTGACCTTGCGATGCCCCGGTCCGCGGCAATTTCCGGATTCACTGCGGACCGGGGCATCGGGTCCAGCCGAGATACGCGGGTAGAACCGGCTACGAGTCGATCGTGAGAGCGTCGGGGCCCTGCCGGGTGACGGCGCCAGCGTTTCACGGGCGGACATTATCTTGAGCCGCTGCTCGTTGCGTGGCTCCTGACCTGGGCGGCCTCGTTGGAGACGGTGTCCGCAAGGAGGCCGCAGGCAGGCTGAGAAGCGCCGGTCGGCAGGGGCCGATCGTTACCGAAGAGCGGCTCGCGGGAGCCGGTGCGGGAGCGGACTTTGAGTTGATCAACGTGGTACCAGCCGCCATCGGTCGTTAGGGAGTCGGCGGGTCCACGGGGCGCATGGCGTCGGCGATCCAGGCATAGGGCATGGAGTCATGGTCCTCCTCGGTCGCAGTCCCGTTGTTCAGCGCCACCAGGGACAGGTACCGGCCGTGAGTGTCGTCGTAGATGGGGCTCACGGAGGCGGCTTCCTCTTTGGCGATCTGGCACATGATGTCGGGTATCTGCCGGAATCCGTCGGCCATCCGGTTTCGGACTTCGGGGGTGAGCGGTGTGTCGGACAGCGCGGTGGCCGCTTCCATGAAGTGTGTGACGGCCTGCTGGGCCCAGGGGGACCGGGGAGACTCTCCGGCGCGGTACGCGGCGAGGAGCTCCTCGATGAGCGGGGCCCCACTCACATGCATGAAGTCCTGAAACGGCTCGGTCGCCAGGACTCGGGTCTCCGGCGTGGACCAGATGTCTTGCAGGTAGGTACGGACCGCGTCGCGGAACACCGGGTTCAGGTGAGCATGGCCCGGCGGGGACAGTACGGTCGCGGGCGTAGCCGATGGGCAGGTGCCGGGGCCTCGCACGGGTCCGAGCCACCGGCTCCGTCCGTGGTCGTGGTCCGGGAAGCCTGCCGACGATCAGTTGTCGGCCACGTGATCAGATTCACCTTCGGCCGGGACCGCGGCGGGTGTCGGCAGGGGCGAGGCGATCCGGCTGGCGACGGCGGCCAGGATGGCACCCGCCATGGCTGCGATCGCGGCGGCGCCGAAGGCGGCCGCGCCGGTGTCGTGGGGGCCGGTGAGCTGGCCGGCGACGGCGGTGCCCAGGCCGTAGCCGGCCCAGGTGAAGGTGTTGAGCCAGGCGAAGACCTCGGTGCGGTAGCGGGCGGGGGCGTGTTCGGTGAGCAGGGTCGGCACGACGGCGTCGCGTGGCCCGGTCACCAGCCCGACAAGAGTGATCAGTACGGCGAGTGTCGTGAAGCCGGGCGCCCAGCCTCCGGTGAGCAGGACGGCCGCCTCGGCGAGCGAGAACAGGACCAGCAGGCGCCCGCTGGTGACGGGCCAGGCACGCGCGCCGTACCCGAGGGTGCCCAGGAGGGCGCCGGCCGACAGCAGGCCCATCAGCACGCCGGCGGAAGAGGCGGAGCCGAAGACGGTGGCCGAGGCGACCGTGGCGATGCGCAGGCAGCCGAAGGTGAACGTGCCCAAGGCGGCGATGGTCAGCAGCACGAGAACAGGCCGGTGGGTGAGCGGCCCGGCCAGGTGGAGCCTGCCCGGCGGGGTGGAAGCGGTCTGTCGTATGGAAGGGGAGGCCAGCAGCAGCGCCGTGCCGAGCAGGACGGCGGCGCCGGCGGCAGTCACCACGCCCTGGGCGGGGACGGCCCAGGTCAGGACCGGCACGAGCAGGGGGCCGGCGATGAAGGTCAGCTCGTTGACGGCGTTGTCGACCGCGTAGGCGGCGGGCAGGGAGGTGGCGGGGACGAGGCGTGGCCAGGCGGTTCTGATGACGGAGCCGGCGGGCGGGGTGGTGGCGCCGAGCAGTACGGCGGCGCCGATCATCAGGGCGGGCGGGGCGAGCAGGAGGAGAGCGTAGGCGAGGGCGTGGGTGACCAGGTAACCGGTCAGGGCCCGGCGGGGGCCGTACCGGTCGGCGATGCGCCCGCCGATGGGCGCGCACAGGGCCAAGGCCAGCGCGTGGCCGGTGAGCACGAGGCCGGCGGTGGCGTAGGAGCCGAGCCGGTCGACGGCGGCCAGCAGCAGGGCGAGGCTGAGCACGGGCGTGCCCAGCTTGACGATGAGCCCGGCGACGAGCAGGTGCGGGACGCCCGGCAGGGCGAACAGGCGGCGATAAGGTGCGAACATGGCGGACTCCGTTACCATCTAACTGGATTACGCCTATGACACACGGAAGGGTGTTACTGGTCAAGTGGAGATAGCCTGTAACGTGACTCGGCAGGCGCCGCTGATCGCCGAGTTGGTCAACCTGGCCACGGCATACCGGCGGGGCGGCGCCTCAGTGCAGCCGCTGGCGGGCGAGGACCTGGCTACTGCGTTCGCCGCCCACCTCGGTGAGCGCACGAGTGCGGCCCTGCGCGCCGTCCCGGACGCGGGGCGGCGCCTGGCCGAGCTGGCCACCGAGCTGCGGCCAGCGCTCCTGGCCGAGCAGCCGGCCGAGCAGGCCGCCCGCATCAACGCCATGATCCGCAGGTACGGTGCGCAGCCGTACCTGGTCGAGGATGTCGGCCAGCCGTTCCACCTGCACTTCCACGGTTCGGGCGGCACCCAGGTGGAGGGACTGGGCGGTGAGTTCGCCACGGCGCTGGCCCTCATCGTGGACGGCTTCGGCCCGGATCGCTTCGGGGTGTGCCAGGCGCACCAGTGCGAGGCGGTCTACATTGATCTGACCCGTAATGGGTCGCGTCGTTACTGCAGCGCCGCGTGTACGGCTCGCGCCAAGACCGCCGCCTATCGCAGCCGCCGCCCGGCCTGATCAAGACCTGAACTCAACGGCTGAGCAGGTAGCGCCGGGGCGTGGTGCCGACCGTGCGGCGGAAGGCCGCCAGGAACGCGCTCGCCGTGGCGTACCCCACGCTGTGCGCCACCCGCGACACCGGCTGGCCCTCGGCCAGCAGCGGCAGGGCGGCGCGCAACCGTACCTGCGTACGCCAATGGTCGAAGCTCATGCCCACGTCGTGCACGAACAGCCGTGTCAACGTCCGCCTGCTCACGCCCGCCGCGCGGGCGTGCGCCTCCAGGCTGCGCGGGTCGGCGGGATCGGCCAGCAGGGCGGCCGCCACCACCCGAACCCGCTCGTCGGTGGGCTGCGGCACGTCGATGGGGCGGGTGGGCAGCGGGCGCAGCAGGTCGGGCAGCACGGCCTCGGCGCGCAACCGTGCGTCGTCGGCGAGGTCGGTGCGGGCCAGGTACCCGATCAGCTCGGCCAGCAGGCCGTCCACGCCGACCGCGGTGGGCTCGGGCCAGTCCAGCGGGCAGCGCTCCGGCGCCAGATACAGGCTGCACAGTACGGCGTCGCGGGTCGCGCCGGTCGCGTGGGTGACCCCCGCGGGCAGCCACAGTGCCCGGGTGGGCGGCAGGACCCAGTACACCTCGCCCACTTCGACGCTCAGGACGCCGCGCCGGGTCCAGGCGAGCTGGTGGTGGGTGTGATTGTGCGGGGGGATCCACTCTCCCGAGGTCAGCGGGAAGTGCCCGACGATGATCGCGCCCATGTCCTCCACGCGACACAGTCTGGCCCCATCGCGAATTGTGGCCAAACGCGGCGGATCATAGCGTCGTCGGGTGCCGATGATTGTGTTGTGTCTTGTCCAGTTCATGCTTGTTCTCGATGACACCGTCGTGAGCGTGGCCCTGCCCAGCATCCGCGATGAGCTGGGCTTCAGCGCGTCCGGATTGCCCTGGGTCGTCAACGCCTACTTCCTGGCCTTCGGCGGTTTGCTGCTGCTGTGCGGCCGGATGGCGGACCTGCTGGGCCGCCGCCGCGTCTTCCTGATCGGGGTGGCGCTGTTCGGGGTGGCCAGTCTGGCGTGCGGGCTGGCGCAGGAGTCGTGGCAGCTCGTGGTCGGGCGGTTCGTGCAGGGAACGGGTTCTGCGATGGCCAGTCCTGCGGCGATGTCGATGATCACGTTGCTGTATCCGGGGCCGGAGGAGCGGGCCAGGGCGCTGGGTGTCTGGGGCGGCATCGCGGCCCTCGGCGGGACCTCGGGCCTGGTGCTGTCCGGGGCGCTGACCGACCTGGTGTCCTGGCGCTGGATCTTCCTGATCAACCTTCCCGTCGTCGCCGTGGCCCTGGCGTCGCTGCCCCGCCTGGTCCCCGAGTCCCGCGCCCCCGGGCGGCGCAGCCTCGACGTTCCCGGCGCGGTCCTGGTCACGGGTGCCGCGGTGTCGCTGGTGTACGGGTTGCTGCGGACCGGAGAGACCGGTTGGAGCGATCCGCTCGTCATCGGCGCCGTCGGGCTCTCCGCCGCCTTGGCGGTGGTGTTCGTGGTGGCCGAATCGCGGGCGGCGGCGCCGTTGGTGCCCAGATCGTTCCTGGCCTCGCGGACGCGGGCGGTCGCCAACGGCGCGACCCTGCTGTTCTCGATGGCGATGTACGCGATGTCGTTCCTGTTGATGATCCAGATTCAGACCGCTCTGGGATACAGCCCGCTCGTGGCCGGCATCGCCTATCTGCCCTACGGCGCCGGCATCCTGGCGGGCATGTGGCTGTCTTCCCGCATCTCCCTCAGGATCGGGGCGCGCTGGGCGCTCCTGCTCGCCTTCCTGATCAACATCGCCGGCCTGCTGCTGCTGTCCGGCGTGGCGGCGGGCGACTCCTATGCCGCCCATGTCCTGCCCGGCATGCTCATCCTGAGTGTGGGCAACGGGCTGAGCCTGCCCGTTATGGCCGCGACCGCGGTCGACGGCACCACCGAGGAGGACGCCGGTCTCGGCTCGGCCCTGTTCACCTCCGTTCAGCAGGTCGGCGGCGCCGTCGGGGTGGCCGCGCTGGCCGTCATGGGCTATTCGGGCGGGCTCACGGCGGGCGCGATCTGCGTGGCGTTCGGGGCCGTGCTCATCGTCGTGCTGCTGCCCTCGCGTACCGGCGGGACGCGACAGCCCTATCAGCCGTCCGCGCCCGGGCGGGCCGACCGAGGGTGACGCAATCGGCCGAGGGCTCCTTGCAGTTACCGGGCGCCGGCAGTTTGCGCTAGCCCGCCAGTTTGGCCAGCCAGCTCTCGATGTCCGCCGCGATGGCCAGGGGCTGGTCCTCCGGGGTGTGATGCCCGGCGACCTCCTCGTGCTCCACGATCTCCAGCGCGGCCACGTTCTTCGCGCACCAGGCGACGGTCTCCGGCGTCCACATCGTGCCGATGCCGGGACGGAACCCGATCATGAGCTTCGGCACCTCGACGCTGGTCGCCAGCCACCGGTCGAACGCCTCGATCCTGGCCACGACGTCGGCCGGCTCCCCGCCCAGCGGCAACGAGCGCGCCCAGCGCAGCTGCGGCAGGCGGCTCTCCCTGGTCGGGTACGGCTGCGTGTACGCGGCCATGTCCTCCTCGGTGAGCGGGGTGGTGACAGTGGTGGGCAGGCCCTGCCTGAGGAAGGCGTCATCGTCGAGGATCATGGACTCGCCCACGCCCTCGGTCTTGATCGCCCGGAACAGGTCGCGGCCGTCCTCGGGGAGCTCGTCCCAGCTCATCGGCTTGACGATGGCCTCGGTGAAGGCGATCCCGCGAACCCGGTCCGCGTGGCGGGAGGCCCAGTCGAAGGCCAGCGCGCCGCCCCAGTCGTGGCCGACCAGCACCACGTCGTCGAGGTCGAGGGCGTCGAACCAGGCGTCCAGGTAACGGGCGTGGTCGGCGAAGGTGTAGTCGATGGCGGGCTTGCCCGACTCGCCCATGCCGATCAGGTCGGGAGCCAGGAGACGGCCGTGCCCGATGGCGGGCATGACGTTGCGCCACAGATAGGAGGAGGTGGGGTTGCCGTGCAGGAAGACGATCGGCGCGCCGGCGCCGAGCTCCCGGTGGTGCATGGTGGAGTCGAGCACGTTCTGAAAAGGCATGTCGGATCCGTTCAGGTGTTGAGGGTCATGGTGCGGTTCACCGCGATCTCGATCACGACCCGGCCAGGCGGCGCGGGCGGCGGCGAACCATAACGTCGGAGGTAGCGGCGGGCAGCCTCGGCCACCCGGCGCGGATCGTCGGACACCGTCGCGGTGCCCTCAAGGGTGACCCAGCGGAACCCGTCGACCTGGCAGAGCGCGGCGCGGCCGCCCCGTACCAGGTTGCGGGCCTTGCGGGAGGCGGCGACGGTCAGCACACGGGCCATCTCCCGTTCGCCGTCCCAGGTGAAGCGCACCGCCACCACGTGCGGGGACCCGTCGGGCCGCAGGGTCGTCAGCGTGGCCACATGGGGTTCGGCCAGGAAGGACTCCACCGAGCCGGTCGGGCTCGTGGTGAGGGCTCTGCGCGGTCCCATCAGCGGAAGGCCGTGTTGGAGTGGAAGCCGTCCGGCCGGGTCCCGACGTCCTGAGGGGACAGCAGGACCATCCGACGGATCCCACCCGCCTCGGCGGCCGTGACAACGAACATAATTCTGCCTCGCCTAGTTAGTGAGTTGACTGACTCACTTATGAACCATAGTGGGTGAAGAGAGCGGATGGAACCTCCCAGCCCCAAGCAGATCGAGCGGTTGGTGGGCGCGTTGCAGGCTCGGAGAAGATCGTGGAGGTGTGGCGGGCGCGGGCGATGCGGAGGTATCCGTCCGACTTCGCCGCTTCCCCCGAGGCGATCCGCCTGGAGCTGGACTCCGCCGTAGCTGGTCTGCCGCAGTGATCAGCGCAGCGGGGGCCATCCGCGGGCCTGTGCGCACCCGCTGATCGGGGCCCGTCAGCGCGTACCGTCCGGCAAGGTGAGGCAGCGGTCCGTACACAGGTTGCAGGCAAGCACGACACCGACGTCTGTCGCTCCGTCTTGATCAGCCGTCGGTGGTGCTTGTGCGTCAGGTGCGCTCGATGTGCGGGTGTTCGGTGTCCTGGGGCCGGTCGGGGTGCTCGTGTGTGGCGGCCCAGGAGGCGAGCAGGCGGAGCGCGTCCTCGGACGGGGAGCCGGGTTCGGCTGCATAGATCGTCATGGACAGGTCGGGCTCGGCGCGCAGGTCCATGCTTTCGTAGGTGAGGGTGAGGTCGCCGACGATGTGGTGGCGGAAGTGTTTGACGCCGGTGCCGTGGGTGCGGACATTGTGGGCTCCCCAGCGATGACGGAAGTCGTCGCTGCGGGTGGAGAGTTCGCCGACCAGGTCGTGCAGGATCTTGTCGTGCGGGTCTTTGCCTGCGGCGGTGCGCAGGTTGGCCACGGTCATGTCGGCGGCCAGGTCCCAGTCGGGGTAGAAGCGGCGGGCTGCGCTGTCGAGGAAGGTGAAGCGGGCGAAGTTCGGCGGCCGGGTGGGATCGGCGTAGAGGTCGCTGTACATGGCCCGCCCCAGGTGGTTGGCGGCCAGCAGATCCGATCGGTTGTTCCCGATGATCGCCGGGGCGGTGGTGATGGCGTCGAGCATCCATTGCAGGCCGGGACGTGTCGTCGGCTGCTTGGGACGGCGCCGGCGCAGGATGGCGTTGCTGCCGTCGGCCTCGTGTGCGAGGCGGAGCAGGTGAGCGCGTTCGGCGTCGTCCAGCTGCAGGGCGCGGGCGATCGCGTCGAGGACACCGGCCGAGACTCCGGCCAGGGAGCCGCGTTCGAGCTTGGCGTAGTACTCCACGCTCATCCCGGCCAGGGCGGCGACCTCGCTGCGCCGTAGTCCGGGGACGCGGCGCCGGCCGGCGACGGGCAGGCCCGCCTGCCCAGGGGTGATCTTGGCGCGTCGTGAGGTGAGGAATTCGCGCACATCGGACCGGTTGTCCATGACATGACGGTACGCCAGCCCCTGGGCAGGTTGGGATGTACTGGTAGTACATCCATCCGGAGTGACTTCCTCGCTCCTGGGCTGCTCGGATGTGCTGGATGCCATGACCGATGCCGTGACCGTCGCCGCCTGGACCCGCGGCCTGGCCCGTGCTCTGCTGGCCGCCCCGCTGGCCGCCGTCCTGGCCGGGTGCGCGCTCCCGGCGAACCCGCATATCTCCGGGCCGCTGTCGACCACGGCGAGCGTCACTTCGGGAATGGCTGTGGTGCTGCGGTTCGGCGACCAGGCCGTCACCGCGGCCCTGACCGACACGCCGCCGTCACGGCAGTTCGCCGCGATGCTGCCGTTGACCCTGCAGTTGACGGACGCGTGGGGACAGGCAAAGGCAGGGCGGCTGCCGCGCCCGCTCACGGCCCAGGGCGGTACTCCGGTTCACGATCCCACCCCTGGCGAGGTCTACTTCTGGCCCTCGAGCGGAGTGATCGCCGTCTACTACGACGACCTCGGCCAGATGGTCCCTGATCCGGGCCTGGTCCGCCTCGGCGTCGTCAAGACCGGCTTGGACAGGCTCGCCGCAGCGGGCAAGCAGGTCACGGTCCGGATCGAGCCGGCCGCCGCGCCCGGCTCTTGACCTGTCCGTTCTGAACCGACGGCCGTCTCCATCACCGCCTATCGAGGAAGGTGCTCTTCTCATGCACGTTGCCGTCATGACCGCCCCCGGACAGGTTCTGGTCGAGGACCGTCCCGAACCACAGATCATCGAGCCGACCGATGCGATCGTCCGCTTGTCGGCGACTTGCATCTGCGGCTCGGACCTGTGGCCGTATCGGGGCGTGGAGAAACTGGACGGGCCGCGGCCGATGGGCCATGAGTACGCCGGCATCGTCGAGGAGGTCGGATCCGCGGTCACCGCGGTGCGGCCCGGCCAGTTCGTGGTGGGCTCGTTCGTCACCTCCGACAACACCTGCGAGATCTGCCGGGCCGGCTACCACAGCTCCTGCATCCACCGTCAGGGCGTCAGCGGCGCCCAAGCCCAGTACATGCGCGTCCCTCTCGCCGACGGCACGCTGATCGCCACGCCCGACGTCCCCTCGGACGACCTGATTCCCGGCTTCCTGGCGGCCTCCGACGTGCTGGGCACCGGCTGGTTCGCCGCGGTGGCCGCCGCGGCAGGCCCGGGCAAGACCGTCGCGGTCGTCGGCGATGGCGCCGTCGGGCTGCTCGGCGTACTGGCGGCCAGGCAACTCGGCGCCGAACGCATCATCGCGATGAGCCGGCACGAGGCCCGCCAGAGCCTCGCCCTCGCCTACGGCGCCACCGACATCGTCACCGAGCGCGGAGAGGAAGGCGTCACCCGGATCAAGGACGTCACGGACGGGCTCGGCGCCCACAGCGTCATCGAGGCCGTCGGCACCCAGGAGTCGATGATGCAGGCCATCGGCTCCACCCGGCCCGGCGGGCACGTCGGCTACGTCGGCGTCACCCATGACGTGCACCTGCCCGGCATGGGCCTGTTCTTCTCCCACGTGCACCTGCACGGCGGCCCCGCCCCGGTGCGCCGCTTTCTGCCGGAGCTGATGCAGCTCATCTGGGAGCGGCAGATCGACCCGGGCAGAGTGTTCGACCTCAGCCTCCCGCTCGAGCAGGCCGCCGACGGCTACCGGGCGATGGACGAGCGCCGTGCCATCAAGGTGCTGCTGCACCCGTAAGCCCGGCGACACCGCCCGCCCTGCCGTTCACCGGCCGGGAGCGATCGACGCAGCGAGCATATGGAAGGAACAGCGTGACCGGCACGCCCACGAACACCGGCCCGGCAGCCCCTCTCCCCGGCAACCTCAGGGCAGCCAGGCGCGAACAGGCCGTCGAGCGCCCCCTCGCGATCGTGCTCGGCCTGCTCACGATCTTCGGTCCCATCTCGATGGACCTCTACCTCCCCGTCCTGCCCGCACTCACCGCCGAGCTGCAATCGGCCACCTCGACCGCGCAACTCACCATCACCGCCTGCCTGTTCGGGCTGGCCCTCGGACAGCTCATCGCCGGTCCTCTGTCCGACCGGTACGGCCGACGCCGCCCTCTGCTGGCCGGCGTCGCCGCGTACGTGCTCACCTCGGCGTTGTGCGCCATCAGCCCCACCATCGAGACGCTCATCGCCGCCCGATTCGTCCAGGGCCTGGCCGGCGCCGTCGGCATCGTGATCGCCCAAGCCGCCGGCCGTGACCTCTACTCCGGTCGCGCATTGGTGCGGTACTACGGCCGGCTGACCGTGCTGGCCGGGCTGGCGGCCATCATCGGCCCGGTCATCGGCGGGCAGCTCGCCTCCATCACCGACTGGCGTGGGCTGTTCCTGTTCCTCGCCGCGGTCGGCGTCACCATCCTCCTGGCCTCGATCGTCGTCCTGCGCGAGACGCTGCCGCGTGAGCAGCGCGTCACGGGCGGGCTGACGCCTATGGCCCACGACTTCCGGCGGCTGCTCGCCGACCGGGTGTTCCTCGGCGCGGTGCTGGTCAGCGGCTTCACCAACGCCGCGATCTTCGCCTACCTCGGTGGTGCCACCTACGTCCTGCAGGGCATCTACCGGCTCTCGCCGCAGCAGTACTCCTTCGCGTTCGGCCTGAACTCCCTCGGCTTCATGGTGTTCGGCTACCTCGGCGGCCGGCTGGCCGAACGCTGGTCGGAGCGGAAAACCCTGGCGATCGGACTGGGCATGTGCTCGGCCGGCGCGGCCGGGCTGCTGGCCGCCGCCGTGCTGCACCTCCCTCTGATCGCCGTCATCCTGTCGCTGCCGGCGATGGTCAGCGGCGTCGCCGTCACCTCCGCACCCGCGGCCTCGCTCGCTTTGTCCGGCTACCCCGACATCGCCGGCACCGCCTCCTCCCTGCTGGGCGTCGCCCGCTTCGCGTTCGGCGGCCTGTCAGCGCCTCTGGTCGGCCTCGGCGGCGCCGACACCGCCGTCCCCCTCGGCCTCGTCACCCTCGTGTCCGCCGGCCTCGCGGTGACCGCCTGTACCCTCATCATCAAGCCCCGGCGTCGCGACCGGCAGCTCAGGCGGGTTCCCTCATGACCGCCTGCGGCGGACGTTGGCCGCAGAGCGGCTGCCGACGGGGATGACCAGTTTGCGGGCGATGTCGGGCACGGCCACGCCGCGCTCACGCCTCCGCCGGGATGACGCACCATGGCGTGGTGGGACGCCCGGGTCGTCTCGGTCAGTTCCTCACAGCACCGGCTCTCCCCGGTCGTCTTCGACGACCTCCACTTCCAGCGGCGACCGTACGATGCGTACGCCGCCTACGGGCAGTCGAAAACGGCCAACGCGCTGTTCGCGGTCGAGGCCGCCCAGCGGTGGGGCGGCGACGGCATCGCCGTCATGCCCGGCGTGGTCCGCACGAACCTGATGCGCCACGTCGACCGTGACCTGCTGGCGCAGTTCGAGGCGAGCGGCGCCCCCGCGCTGCCGTGGAAGACAGCGGAACAAGGAGCCGCAACCTCAGTTCTCCTCGCAACCTCTCCGCTGCTCGCGGGGATCGGCGGCCGCTACTTCGAAGACTGCGACGAGGCCGAGCCACTACGCCCGGACAACCTCCACGGAGGCGTCGCCGCCTACGCACAAGACCCCGACCAGGCCGCACACCTCTGGCAGATCTCCACCGACCTGCTCGCCGGCGCGTGAGCGACCCACTCGTCCCGTCAGGATGAAACGGTGGTCCTCATCGATGACTGCGGTGGGCGGTCTCCGGGCCGACGACGCGGAGGAGCTCGAGAGCCTCGATGCTCTTGGATCCGGGCGGCGGCGTGAAGAGGCGCAGGCGCTGGTCCGCGGCCTGCGTCTGCAGCATCTCGTAGTCGAATTCGACGGGCCCGATGGACGGATGCATGACGCGCAGCCGGCTTTCGCGGCGTACGGCGACCTCGTGCCGCTGCCAGAGGGCGGCGAACTCCTCGCTCGCCGCCTCGAGCCGGTCGATCAGGGAACTGGAGGAGTGATCGTAGCCGCGGCGCGTGGCGGCGGCACGCAGGTCCGCGACGTGCAGGCGGCTCAGGCGGTCGTGTTCCTCGACGGGGTACGGCTCGCGCACGAACGGGTCGGTGAACCAGCGCCACACGATGTTCCGGTCCGGTTCTTCGATCGTGCACACGCACCCGAACAGGGCCTCGGCCAGGGGGTTCTGCGCGAGCAGATCGCCGAGATCGGTGAGGAGCTGGGCGGGCGTGTCGCCCAGCCGGTCGAGCAGGTAGAGCAGGCCGGGACGGACGTGATTTCCGGCGCGCGCCCCTTCGGGCGGCCGGTGGCCCGCCAGCAGGTAAAGGTGATCTCTTTCGTCCTCGGTCAACCGCAATGCCCGGGCGAGCGCGCTCAGCAGCTGGGCCGACGGCTGGGAGCTGCGCGCCTGCTCGAGCCGCATCACGTAGTCGGCCGACACCCCGGCCAGCTGGGCCACCTCTTCGCGGCGCAGGCCGGACGTGCGGCGCCGCGGTCCGGCGGCCAGGCCGACCTCCTGCGGCTGGAGCCGCTCGCGGGAACGGCGAAGGAAGTCCGCCAGCTTGGCGCGGTCCATCTTCATGCCATCCATCCTCGGTGCCTCGGCCCACTGCTTCTGCCGCGCACGCCCGGGCGTGCGCAGGCGAGCTTACGACGGCTGCGGCCGCCGTCGCGGATCCAACGGGTACGGCGTTGGACCCTCCCATCGTGGGAGGGTCCACCATGGTGACGTGCAAGGCGAACTTCTCACCATCGGGCGCTTCGCCCGCCTCTGCCGGCTCAGCGTCAAGCAGCTGAGGCACTACGACGAGACAGGGCTGTTGGCCCCGGTCCACGTGGACGCCGACTCCGGCTACCGCTATTACGCGCCCGAGCAGGCACGCGATGCCCTGACCATCGCCCTGCTCCGCGAAATGGACCTTCCCCTGGCCGTGATCGCCCGGGCCCTGGCCGCCGAGCCCGAGTCCAGGGCGCAGATCCTGCGCGCTGAGCGGGACCGGCTGGCCGAACGGATCAGCAGGGACCAGGCGCGGCTGAAGATGCTGGAGCGGCTGGCGGAGGGCGGCCTGCCCGGCTATGAGGTGACGATGGGCAGGGAGCCGGAGCGACGGCTGGCGGTGGCGCGCGCGGTCTGCGCCCCCGCGGAGATCGGGGAGAGGTTCGAGGAGTGCGTGAGCCGGCTGCTGCCCGTGCTCGGCAGGGCGGGGATCGCGTGGGAGCCGCCGCTGTGGGCGCTGTACCCGCTGGATCTGGAAGAACGGATGGAGATCGCCGTCGGAGCGCAGACGTCGCAGGGGGAAGGTACGCCCGGCCTGGAGTTCGTGGTGCTGCCTGGCGGACCCGTGGCCGAGACCGTGCACATCGGGTCTTACGCTCAGCTGCCCTTGGCCTACAACGCGCTCTTCGCCGCCATCCACGAGCGCGGGCTGCGTCCGCAAGCGCCGGTACGTGAGGCCTATCTCGTCGGGCCGGCAGAGGCCCCGCAGGAAGAACTGATGACCCGGCTGATCATCCCCATCCAGGAGAGCAAGGCATGACGAAGGTGAAAGACGTCGACACCCGCGGTACACAGCACTGCGAGACGACGGCTCTGGGGGTGCTGCTGCGGCACCAGGGACTCGATCTGTCCGAGCCCATGCTCTTCGGCCTCGGCTCCGGCCTGTCCTTCATCTACTGGGACAGCAAGAACATGGACTTCCCCTTCCTCGGGGGCCGGGTCAAGCCTTTCGACCTCACCAGGAACCTGGCCGCCAGGCTCGGACTGGAGCTCGTGGTCCAGGAGACGGCCTCCCCCCGTAAGGCATGGGAGAACGTGGCGGCGTCCATCGACGCCGGCCGCCCCGTCGGGCTGCAGCTCGACAGCTACCACCTGGAGTACTTCGGGTCGAAGGTGCACTTCGGCGGTCATGTCGTCGCCATGTACGGCTACGACGACCACGACGCCTACCTGGTGGACACCGACCAGCAAGGCGGAGCGGCATCCACCAGCCTGACCACGCTCGCCCAGGCCAGGGCCGCGCGCGGCCCGATGACCGCCAAGCACCGGTCCTTCACCCTCACCGCCCCGAGGAACCTGCCTTCCCCGCAGGCCCAGATCATTCCCGCCATCACGGCCTGCGCCGACGCCTTCCTCAACCCACCCATCGCCAACGTGGGGCACCGCGGCATCGACAAGGCCGGCAAGCTGGTACGCGCCTGGCTCCAGCGGACCGACGACCCGCGGCGCGACCTGCCGCAGGCCGCCCTCCTGATGGAGAAGGCCGGCACCGGCGGCGCCCTGTTCCGCAATCTCTACCGCGACTTCCTCGCCGAATGCGTCCACCTGCTCGACAGCAGCCACCTGCGTACCGGCCACGAGCTGTACGCCGAGGCAGCCACCCTGTGGACGGAAGCCGCGGCACTGATCACGAAAGCCGGTGAATCAGTGGAGGCGCAGTACCTCGTCCAGGCGGGCACCGTCCTGAGCGATCTTTCCCGCATGGAACGCGAGGCCATGCAGGCGCTGAGCCGCCTGGGGAGTGAGACCCAAGCGGCCCTACGTTAGGAGGGACCAGCACGGGTTCCTGACGAGGGCGTCCAGGTCGGGATCCGTGTCCGCCGCCCAGGCCGCGTAGCCGTCGGGGCGGACCAGAATCGCGCCGGGCAGGCCGTCCACCGGCCGGCCGCGCGTGGCACCGAGGTCGGGCGGGAGGATCCCGGCCAGGTCGAGCAGGACGGGCCGGCCGGCCAGGAACAGCGACGGGTCCAGGCCGGCGACCCGGTGACCGACCAGCGGGTGGTCGCCGGGCAGATCGTAGGAGTGCGACAGCCCCGACATCAGGCCCGCCAGGTGTCTGTTGGCCTCGGGCAGGCGCATCAGGTCGGTGAAGACCTTGCGCAGCTCGACGGCGTCCGCGCCGGGCCGGGGGGTGGCGAAGACTCGCTGCGCCTGGGTGATGTGCAGGACCCAGGCCCCGGCCGGGTGCCGCTCGGCGTGGTAGGTGTCCAAGAGGTCCGTCGAGGCCCGGCCCCGCAGTACGGCGGCCAGCTTCCAGCCCAGGTTGAAGGCGTCCTGAACGCCCAGGTTCAGGCCCTGCCCGCCGAAGGGCGGGTGGATGTGCGCGGCGTCGCCGGCGAAGAACACGTTGCCCACCCGGTAACTGTCGATCTGCCGGGTGGCGTCGCTGAACCGTGAGGCGTTGTCCACGGCGGCCAGCACGGTCTGCTCGCCGTACACGACACGCAGCAGTTCGGCGATCTCCTCGGAGGTGACCGGCTTGTCCTTGGCCGGCTCCTCCTCGCCCGCCGCCCCGCCGGTGAACCGGTAGCGGCCGCCGCCCAGCGGCACCAGCATCACCCAGTGGTCGTCGACCTCGCGCGTGAGCGTGCTGATGTGCCCGATCGTCTTCGGCACGAGGTCGGACACCGACGACAGCCGCACGTCGGCCAGCACCGCCGTGTACGTTCCCGGCCTGCCGGGGAACGGCACGCCGAGCAGCTTCCTGACCGTACTGTGCCCGCCGTCGCAGGCCACCAGGTAGCGGGCCTGGATCCGCCGGTCGCCGGCCGTCACGACCACGCCGTCGTCCGACTGCTCCACCGCCGTCACCGCGCTCTCGCGCAGCACCTTGACCCCCAGCGTCGTGGCGCGCTCCTCCAGCACCGCCTCGATCTCCCCCTGCGGGATCGAGAGCGGGTACGGGTGCTCGTTGTCCAACGCCGTGCAGTCGAGCGGTACGGGCAGCATCGCGAAGTGCCCGCCCGCCGGCTCGCGTGACAGCGCCCTGGCCTGCATCGGCTCCAGCAGGCCGCGCAGCTCGAGCAGCTCCTGTGTGCGCGGCTGGATCGCGCCGCCCTTGGTCTGCTCGATCCGGTACGGCAGGCGCTCCACCACCAGGACGTCCACGCCGGCCAGAGCCAGCTCGCAGGCCAGGGCCAACCCGGTGGGTCCGGCGCCCGCCACGATCACTTCGGTCATCGTTCCTCCCGAAATCTCGACCGGGTGCAAATATATACCTGGCGCGACAAACGTACGAGTGCAGATTTTTGATACCGTGGAGACATGACAGGGCTGCGCGAACGCAAACGGGCACGGACCCATGCCGCCATCTCGGAAGCCGCCATCTCGCTCTTCCTTGAGCGCGGGTTCGACCAGGTGTCGGTGGCGGAGGTGGCGGAGGCCGCCGAAGTGTCGAAGCGGACCCTGTTCGCGTACTTCCCCGCCAAGGAGGAGCTCGTCGTCCACCGCTTCGCCGACCACGAGACCGAGGCGGCCCGCGTGGTGCGCGCCCGCCCGCCGGGGGCCCGGCCGCTGGCCGCCCTCCGCGACCATTTCCTGGCCGGTCTGCGCGACCGCGACCCGATCACCGGCCTCAACGACGTCCCGGAGATCCTCGCGCTCATCCGCATGATCTCGGATACTCCGACGCTGCGGGCGCGGGCGACCCGCTTTCAGGAGGGTTCGGAACGGGCGCTCGCGGAGGCGCTCCAGGAGGTTGACGGCGTTCCCGCCCTGACCGCGCGCGTGGCGGCCACCCAGGTGGTGGGCGTGCACTGGCTGTTGTCGATGGACAACTCCGGGGCGCTGGCCGGCGGCCAGTCCGCCGACGAACGCTATCCGCAGGCGGTCGCCGACGCCGAGCACGCCTTCACGTTGCTGTCCGAGGGCCTGGCCGGGCACGTATAGCGGGCCGACCGCTGCGTGTGCTGTGGGCAGGTCAGGGCGGTCCGAGCACGTCCGGCGCGACCAGGGCGTGAGCGGCGGCGGCGAAGTACTGCTCGGGCGCCGCGTGCGTCAGGCCCAGGATGACGCCCTGACTGAGCCCGACCATGAGCGCGCGCAGCGCCGTGGCCAGGCGTTGCGCCTGCCGCGGCGTGAGCGCGTTCCCGTCGTGGACCCTTCCGGACAGCAGCGCGGTCAGTCGCTCCTCGTGCGCCCGTACGGAGGCGGCGAGCCTGGGCTGTAGCTCGGGGTCGCGCAGGGCCAGGTCCTGCAGGCTGATCTCGAACGACAGCTGACGCAGCGCGTCGGGGTCGTCGCACAGGCTCCGGTAGTGGCGGGCGAAGACCTCCACCGCCTCGATGAGGCCCATGCCGGCGGGGACGGCCTGCTCGATGCCGTCGTAGTGCGGCGCGAGGCAGTCGGTGACCAGGGCGACGAGCAGTCCGTTCTTGCTGCCGAACAACGAGTAGACGGCACCGGTGGTCAGCCCCGCCTGCTCGACGATCTCCTCCAGCTTGGCCCGGTGGCCGTCGCGGGCGACGACCAGGCGCGCGGCCTCCAGCAGGGCCCGCCGATTGTGCTCTTTGGCCTCGGCCCTTGTCATTCTCATAATTCTATTATTACCGTAATCTCGTTATGAATGTCGCTGAGTACATGAGACACGTCCCCTGCTGCGCCGCGTACCCGACCGTCGACGCGCTCCAGGCCGAGCTGGACAAGCTGACCGCCGCCCACCCCGACCTGGTACGGTCGCGCCGCATCGGGGCCTCGCGGCTGGGCGACCCGCTGCACGCCGTGACGGTCGGCGACGGCCCGGCGGACGCGGTGGTCATCGCCGGACCGCATCCCAACGAGCCGGTCGGCGCCCTGACCGCGCTCGCGCTGGTCAAGCTGCTCTGCCGCGACCAGCGGCTGCGGACGGAGCTGGGCTTTCGCTGGCACGTCGTCGCGTGCGCGGATCCGGACGGAGCCAGGCTGAACGAGGGCTGGTACGGCAGGCCCGGCGACCGCCGCGCCTACGCGGAGCACTTCTACCGCCCCGGTCTGGCCGACCAGGTCGAGTGGACCTTCCCGCTGGCCGGTGCGGAGTACTCCTTCGACCGTCCGCTGCCGGAGACGGCCGCGCTGATGCGCCTCATGGACGAGGTACGCCCGTCGCTGGTCTGCTCGCTGCACAACGGCGAGTACCAGGGCGCGTTCTTCTACCTCAACCGCCATGATGCGACGCTGGCCGAACGGCTGGCCGCCCTGCCCGGCCTGGAAGGCATCGGATTGCACCACGGAGAGCCGGAGCTGCCCGGCGCCGAACCGATCGTTCCCGCCGTCTACCTGACCCCGCCCGGCTCGCAGGTGGGCCAGGCTTTCGGCGCGGGCGGCAGCAGCGCCGACCACGCGGCCGCTTTCGGCGCACTCCACCTGGTCACCGAGGTGCCGACCTGGGCCGACGAACGCGTGGCCGACCGGAGCCCCAGCGGCCGCCCGTACCGGGAGATCCTGGCCGGGGGAGCGGCGGCCCGGCGCGAGGTGATCGACACGATGCGGGCGGGCATGCGGGCGGTCGCCGACGACCTGAGCATCCGCTCGCCGTTCCGCCGCTCGACCGAGAGCACGCTGGCGACCTTCAGCAAACTCGGCGAACTCGAAGAGACCGTGCCCGATCAGGACCGCACGGCTACGGTCGCCGAGGAGTTCGGCAACCGTCAGGCACTGCACCTGATGCGGCTGCGCCTGCTCGGGACGTTCCTGCGCGCACTCGACGCGGAGATCGCCGCGGGCAACCTGACGCCGGCCATCCGCGAGCAGCGCCGCCTGCTCGCCGAGCGCTTCGAGACGTGGTACGGCCAGGCCGAGGCCGACCCTCCCGGTCCGCCGATCGAACTGCGCAAGCTGGTCGCCGTCCAGCTGGGCGCCATCCTGACCGCCGCCGTGCACACGGCACCGAACCGTTGAGGAAGAGCACCACCATGGATATCAGGACCGCGATCGCCTCCGAACGCCGGGAACTGGCGCAGCTGCTGCAGGACCTGCCGCCCGCCAGGTGGAACGAGCCGACTTTGTGCGCCGGATGGCGCGTGCGCGAGGTCGCGGCACATATGTCGCTGGGATTCCGCCACTCGCTGCCCAGGATGGTGCTGGAGCTGGTCAAGGCGTACGGAGACGTCAACCGGATGGCCGACCGGCGGGCCCGTGAGGACGCGGCCCGCCTGTCCACGGCCGAACTGGCCGGCGCCATCCGGGACAACGCCCACCACCCCTGGAAGCCGCCGGTCGGCGGCATCACGGCGGCTCTGGGCCACGACGTCATCCACGGCCTGGACATCACCGTCGCACTCGGCATCGACCGCCGCGTCCAGGAAGACCGCCTTCGCCTTCTCCTGGAGGCCGTCACCCCTCGAACAGCGAAGTTCTTCGGCGCCGACCTCGACGGCGTCGAGCTACGCGCCGACGACCTGGAATGGTCCTTCGGCACCGGCGTCCCGCTGACCGGCGCCGCGCAGGACCTCCTCCTGGTCGCCTACGGCCGCAAGCTGCCCCCCGGACATCTCCACGGGCAGGCGAGCGCCCGGTACGTCGCCGCCTGAGCGAACAAGCCGATCACGGCGGCGACGCTGGCGGCTGATCATGCCCGCTACCGGGAGGAGCATGACCCCACCCCAGTGAACAAGCTGTCCCTGTTCTCATCCTCGCCGGCGCAGCAGTGCCGTGGCGATGGCGACCTGGGTGGGTTCGAGCATGGCCTTGCCGTCTTCGATATCCCACAGTGAGTTCTGCAGCACGCGGCCGAGACTCCAGCCGACTGCCCGCCTCCGGTCGAGATCGAGGACCTCGGTCAGCAGGTCAAAGCGGCGCAGCACCGCGCGAGCCACATCGCCGGTGGCCTTCACCTCCTCCCACCGGTTGTCCAGTGCCGGCAGCAACTCGAACCCCGGATCGCCGGCCAGCGGTTCAGGGTCGATGGCGAGCCAGGGTTCCCGTTCCCCGGCCAGGACGTTGTCGTAGTGCAGGTCCCAATGCAACAGGCGATCGCCCGGCTGCTGGAGTGCGGCCCCACCACCATGCGGCGCCACGGAAAGCAGCTGCGACACCCCGGCCCGGCGGGCGATCTCCCGCAGCACCAGCTCCACACCGACATCGACCAGCCGGTCCCGAAGAGTCCCGTCTACCCAGGCCGGATGTCACAGCTGGGTGGGCCATCTCGTCTCGGGTTCCGAAAGCGAAGGAACGCACCATTCCATAGCAAGGAGCTGGACATGAGCGAGCACGCCACGCATCGGAAGATCGCGCTGATCACCGGGGCGAACAAGGGGATCGGCCGTGCGGCCGCCGGGCAACTCGCCGCGCTGGGCATGACGGTCCTGATCGGCGCCAGGGATCCGCGGCGCGGTGAGGAGGCCGCCGCGGCGCTGCGGGCGGCGGGCGGCGACGCGCACGCGGTCACCCTGGACGTCACCGACCCGGCCACCGCCCGGGCGGCGGCGGAGGAGGTCGAGGAGCGCTTCGGCCACCTCGACGTGCTGGTCAACAACGCCGGCATCACCGGCTCCGGGCAGGTCACGCCCGTCGACGCCCACGACCAGGTCCCCAGCTCCGTCGACCTGGACATGGTCCGGGCGGTGTTCGAGACCAACGTCCTCGGGGTGATCGCGGTGACCAACGCCATGCTGCCGCTGCTGCGGCGCTCGCCGGCGCCGCGCATCGTCAACGTCAGCAGCGCCGCCGGATCGCTGACCCTCAACAGCGACCCGGACGGCCCGTTCACGGCGCTGCCGGCGTCGGCCGCGTACTCGCCCTCCAAGACCGCGCTGAACGCGCTGACCGTGCAGTACGCCAACGAGCTGCGCAAGGACGGCATCCTCGTCAACGCCGCCGACCCCGGCTACGTGGACACGGAGATCAACAACCACAGCGGCTACCTCACGACCGAGCAGGGCGCGGCGATCCTGGTCCGCCTGGCCACGCTCGGCGCGGACGGGCCGAGCGGCGGGTTCTTCAGCGAGAACGGCCCGATGCCCTGGTGACCCCGAGACGGCGGCGGGCCCCACGCACACTCCGTGCGTGGGGCCCGCCCCCGTTGGCGGACGGCCTACTGAGGCCGGATGTTGTGGTTGTGGGCGAACAGGTTGCCGGGGTCGTACCGGCGCTTGACCGCCGCGAGCCGCTCATAGGTCCCCGTCGGATAGACGGCGGCGACGTCCTCCTCGGTGGCGGAAGCCAGGAAGTTCGCGTACGCGCCGTTGGCGTGAGGCGCGAGCCGCGCCCAGATCGCCTCCAGAGCAGGACGGGCGGCCTCCACGACCGGCTCCGGACCCAGAGTGGTCGTCACGAACATCAGCTCCGCCCGGCGATGCGCGTACGCGGTGGCGTCGGCCGGGACCCGGGACACCGCACCGCCGACGCTGCGAACGGCGATGAACGGCGACCCCTCCGAGGCCCCGACCTCGGCAAGGATCCGAAGGACCTCGGGCACCGACTCCTTGTCGGCGAAGCCGCTCCGGGTGACGAGCCGGATGCCGGGCGGCGGGGTCGCGCCGTCCACGAGCGTGTCCGCATAGGGCTTCAGCGCGACGTCGTCGTCGATCACCGTGCCGAGCCGGCGGATCGGGTCGAGGGCCCGCGCGGCGAGCTCCGGGTCATCGCCGTCGAAGGTGACGAAGATCTCGACCGGCGCTTGGGGCCCGCCGGCGAAGGGGTTGGCGAAGCTCGCGATGGAGGTGAGCTCTTCGGGGGCGGTGCGGAGGTAGTCCGCCCAGCCCCGGAGCACGCCGGCCGCCTCCGCCGCCGGGAAGGCGATCCTGCCGTGGAAGACGTCCGTCGTCGGGTGTGCCGCGAACTCGAAGGCGGTCACGATCCCGAAGTTGCCGCCACCGCCGCGAATCGCCCAGAACAGCTCCGGGTTCTCCTCCGCGCTCGCGCGCACGATCTCTCCGTCCGCCGTGACCAGCTCCGCGGCGACCAGGCTGTCCAGGGCCAGGCCGTGCTTCCTGACCTTCCAGCCGATGCCGCCGGTCAAGGTCAGCCCGCCGACGCCGACGCTCTTGGTGTCGCCCGAGGAGATCGCCAGGCCGTGCGGGGCCAGGGCGGTCGCGACCTGACCCCAGGTGGCGCCGCCGCCGATCCGTACGAGGTGCCGTTCTTTGTCGGTGACCTCCACCTGCGCGAGGCCGCTGAGGTCGATCACGATGCCGTCGTCGTTGGTGCCGAAGCCCGCGAAGGCGTGGCCGCCGCCGCGTACGGACAGCAGGAGCCCGCTGCCGACGGCGAACCGGACGCCCGCCCGCACGTCCGCGACGCTCCTGGGCCGCAGAACGTAAGCTGGGCTGCCCGAAGTCAGTACCGAGCGGCTGGCCGACGCGTACTCCGCTGCGCCCGGCTCGATGATGTCGCCGCCGAAGTCGCGGCGCAGGGTGTCAAGTGCTGATCTCATGAACACGAGATGCCGGCGAGCCGATCCTTGTGACAGCGCGGAGTACGTGAGGTGTGTCACAAGGGCCACGGCGTCACAAAACGGCGGGGTCCGGCGTCTGGTGGGTGACACAGCCAAGAGCGAACAGGAGCCACCCATGCCGCACACCGCGCCCGAAGATCGCGGCGGGGACATGAGCCCGGACGCCGCCACCGAGGCGTTCCTCACCCACCGCAACCTGCTGTTCACCGTCGCCTACGAGATGCTCGGCTCGGCCGCCGACGCCGAGGACGTCCTGCAGGAGACCTGGCTGCGGTGGGCGGGCGTCGACCTTGACGACGTACGGGATCAGCGCGCCTACCTGGTCCGGATCACCACCCGGCAGGCGCTGAGCAGGCTGCGTACGCTGGGCCGGCGCAAGGAGTCCTACGTCGGCCCCTGGCTGCCCGAACCACTGCTGACCACGCCCGACGTGGCCGAGGACGTCGAGCTGGCCGACAGCGTCTCGATGGCGATGCTGCTGGTGCTGGAGACGCTGGGGCCGACCGAGCGGGCGGTGTTCGTCCTGCGCGAGGTGTTCGACCTGGACTACGACGAGATCGCCGAAGCCGTCGACAAGAGCCCGGCCGCGGTGCGCCAGATCGCCCACCGGGCACGGGCGCACGTTGCCGCGCGCCGGCCGCGCGGGATCGTCTCCCCGGCCGAGACCCGGGACGCGCTGGCGGCGTTCCAGCGGGCGGTCGAAACCGGCGACCTGCAACGCCTGCTCGACATCCTCGCGCCGGACGTCGTCCTCCTGACCGACGGCGGCGGAATCAAGCAGGCGGCGCTGGCGCCCGTCGTGGGGGCCGGCAACGTGGCTCCCGTGCTGAGCAGGATCAAGCCCATGGTGTCGCTGCAGGCGGCGCAGGTCAACGGCTACCCGGCACTGGTCTTCCGGCTCGACGGCGAGATCGACACCGTCGTAGCGGTACGCATCGACGAGGGCCTCATCACCGGCCTCTACGCCGTGCGCAATCCCGAGAAGCTGGCGCGCATGGAGCGGGAGACCACCCTGCACCGCTGAGCCCGCCGATGTCACAGCCGGGCGGGCTGTCTCGTCTCGGGTTGCGGAAACGGGTTCTGAGTTCGGAAAAGGTGATGATCATGCGGGTGTTCGTGGCCGGTGGCAGCGGGGTTCTGGGGCAGCGGCTGGTGCCGCTGCTGGTGGCCCGGGGACACCAGGTGACGGCCTCGACGACGAGCGCGGCCAAGACGGGTTTGCTGGAGCGGCTGGGCGCAGAGGCGGTCGTGATGGACGGGCTGGACGCGGTGTCGGTCGGCGAGGCGGTGGCCAAGGCCCGGCCGGACGCGATCGTGCACCAGATGACCGCGATTTCCGTGGCACACGCCGGCAAGCCCGACATGAAGCACATGGATCGGTGGTTCGCCGGCACCAACCGGCTGCGTACCGAGGGGACGGACCACCTGCTGGCCGCCGCCGAGGCGACCGGCGTGACCGGCTTCGTCGCGCAGAGCTACGGCGCCTGGAACGGCATCCGCGAGGGTGGCTGGGTGAAGACCGAGCGGGACCCGGTGGACCCGATGACGGGGACGCCGGCGGAGCCCGGGATGAAGGCGATCGGCCACGTCGAGGACGTGGTCGTCAAGGCCGGCGGCGCGGTCCTGCGGTACGGCTGGTTCTACGGTCCGGGCGCCACGGACGACCTGGTCGAGCCCATACGCAAGCGGCAGTTCCCGGTCGTCGGGAGCGGCGCCGGCCACTGCTCGTGGGTGCATCTGGACGACGCGGCGAGCGCTACCGTCCTGGCCGTGGAGCAGCGGGCGAGGGGAGTGTTCAACATCGTCGACGACGAGCCGGCCCCGGCCGGCGAGTGGCTGCCGTACCTGGCCGGGTGCGCGGGTGCCAAGCGGCCGATGCGGGTCCCCGCCTGGCTGGCCCGGCCGCTGGCCGGGGACGTGGCGGTGACGATGATGACCGAGGGGCGCGGCTTCTCCAACGCCAGGGCCAAGCGGGAGCTGGGCTGGGAGCTGCGCTACCCCTCGTGGCGGCAGGGCTTCAAGGAAGAGCTGGCATGACCCGCGCCGAAGAGTTCGAGGAGCTGCGGCCGCTGCTGTTCTCGATCGCCTACCGGATCCTGGGCAGCGTGAGCGAGGCCGAGGACGCGGTCCAGGAGACCTGGCTGCGCTACCAGACCTCTCCGACCGAGCCCGTCTCGGCCAAGTCCTTCCTGGCGGCTGTGGTGACCCGGATCGCCATCGACGTGCTGCGCTCGGCCCGCGTCCGGCGCGAGGAGTACGTCGGGCCGTGGTTCCCCGAGCCGCTGCTCGCCGACCCGTACCAGGACCCGGAGCGCTCGGCGGAGCTGGCCGACTCGCTGTCCATGGCGGCCCTGCTGCTGCTGGAGCGGCTCAGCCCGCTCGAGCGCGCGGTCTTTGTGCTGCGGGAGGTGTTCGGGTTCGGGTTCGGCGAGGTCGCGTCGGCGGTGGGGCGTTCGGAGGCGGCGTGCCGCCAGCTCGCGGCGCGGGCGCGCCGCCACATGGACGCGGGCCGGCCCCGGTTCGAGGCCGACCGCAAGGAGCGGGAGGAGCTGGCCGAACGGTTCTTCGACGCCTTCCGTGAAGGCGACGTCGAAGGGCTGCGGGCGCTGCTCGCCGCCGACGTGCACATGGTGGCCGACAGCGGCGGCAAGGCCCCGCAGTGGGGTACGGGCGTCTTCGGCGCCGAGAACGTGGTCCGGGTGTTCGCCGCGCTCGCCCCGCTGTTCGCCCGGATCGGCGGCGTGGTGGAGCCGCACCAGATGAACGGCCAGCCGGGCGCGATCTTCCGCGATCGGGACGGCAAGGTCGTCAACACCTGGACGCTCGACGTCCTCGACGGACGGGTCCAGGCGATCCGTACGATGCTCAACCCCGACAAGCTCGAGCACGTGGGCCCGGTGGCGGACGCCTGGGCGACCCTCCGCGAGGCGACCCAGGCCCGCAGACCGGAGAACTGACCGCAAGAGCCGGTCGCCCCCGGACCTGGGGCAGCCGGCTCACAGGGCGGACGGCACCACCACCGGCTCGGAGGCCGCGTCCAGACTCGCGAGCTCCCGCAGCGCCTGCTCGGAAGCCGAGCCCGGCTCGGCGGCGAACAGGTCCAGCCCGCAGCACGCCGGCTCGTCGGGCAGCGCGATGAGCTCGCCGTGCAGGGTCAGCTCGCCCACGACCGGGTGGTGCAGCACGTACGTCCGGGACCGGACCCGCGCGACCGGGTGCTCGGCCCACATCCGCGCGAAGTCCGCGCTCAGCTCCCGCATCTCGTCGATGTGCGCCGCGAGCCCGGCGTACCCGCGATAGCGCCCGAGCAGGACCCGCAGGTGCGCCACCTGCTCGCGCGCCGCCCCCTCCCAGCCGGTGCCGTGCAGCTCGCGCAGGTGGGGCTCGGTGAACAGCAGGTGCGAGAGCGTCCGGCGGTCCGCCGGCAGCGCGGGGAAGTCGCCGAACACCGCCACCGCGAGCCGGTTCCAGCCGACGATCTGGGTGTGCCGGCCGACCACCAGCGCCGGCGTCATCCCGAACGACTCCAGCAGATAACGCAGGCTCGCAGGCACCGCAGCCGCGCCACCCTCGCACGCCAGGGGCGGCCGGGCGATCCCGTGCAGGTAGGTCAGCTCGTCGCCGTCCAGGCGCAGCGCCGCGCCGACCGCGTCCAGGATCTCGTCGGAGACGCTGTCGCCTTTGCCCTGTTCCAGGCGCGTGTAGTGGGCGATGCTCACCCCCGCGAGCCGGGCCAGCTCCTCGCGCCGCAGCCCCGCGACCCGGCGCGTTCCGCCGTAGTCACGCAGCCCCACGTCCTCGGGGCGCAGCCGGGCACGGCGCGACTTGAGGAACTCGCTCAGCTCGGTCCGGTCGTCCACGCGACCACCCTATGCCGTGGGTGATCACGCCGTGAGTACGCAGGACACGGGCCTGGCCGGGTGGCTGCGGGGACTCCAGGCTGTCAGGCGAGTCACCCACCTGAACGCATTGGAGATGAACGGTGCCCCAGACGCTCGGACTCATCGGGAGCGGAATGATCGGCTCTTCCGTCGCCCGCCTGGCCGTCGCGGCCGGCCTCGAGGTCGTCCTCAGCAATTCGCGAGGGCCCGAGACGCTCGCCGATCTCGTCGCCGAGCTGGGCGGGCGTGCCCGGGCGGCCACACCGGCGGAGGCGGCGCGCGCGGCGGACCTGGTGGTGGCGGCCATCCCGCTGAAAGCCTACGACCGGCTGCCCGCCGACGCCCTTGCTGGCAAGACGGTGCTCGACACGTCGAACTACTACCCCGAGCGGGACGGCCACCTGGCCGAACTCGACGCGGGCGAACTGACCTCCAGCGCCCTCACGCAGCGCCACCTCGCGGGCTCCCGGGTGGTCAAGGCCTTCAACAACATCACCCCGCACCAGCTGTTCACCCTCGCCCGGCCCGCGGGCGCGCCCGACCGCAGCGCCCTGCCCATCGCCGGCGACGACGCGGAGGCCAAGGCGGAGGCCACCCGGCTGCTGGACGTCCTCGGTCATGACGCGGTGGACATCGGCACGCTCGCCGACAGCTGGCGCAGCGAACCGAACACCCCGGTCTACATCCAGCCCTACCTCGGCGAACTACCCGCCATGAACGTGGAGGACTTCCTCCGCTGGACCCTCCGGAACGCCGGCATCGCCGTCCCCGCGGCGCAGGTCGGCAAGCTCGTCGAGACCGCGGTCCGCCGATCGGCGGGCGAGGCGAGGCTCCCGAGCGCCGGCTGATCCCTGAAGGCTCATTGCGCAGAACGCCTCGACGGCGTTGACGACGGCCTCGAAGCGCAGCGAGTGGAACAGGTCGAAGGCGTGCTGTCCGCCGGGCAGCTCGGCGTAGACGACCGGCTGGGCCGAGAGCTCGCGCAGGCGTCCGGCGAGGAGCCGGGCGCCCTCGGCCGGCGCGACGGTGTCGTGGTCACCGTGGACGAGGAGGAACGGCGGCGCGTCCCGCCGGACGTGGGCAAGGGGCGAGGTGTGCGGACCCTCGCCGTAGTAGGGGCCGTAGTAGCCGCCCAGCCCGATCACCCCCGCCACGGACGCCGGATCGTCGGAGGTGAGGGCGACCATGGCCGACAGGTGCGCGCCGGCCGAGCTGCCCGCGAGGAAGATCCGGCCGGGATCGGCGCCATAGGAGCGGCCGTGTTCCCGCACCCAGGCGATCACCTTCCTGGCATCTTCCAAGTGGTCCTCGAAGGTCGCCTGCGGGCGCAGCCGGTAGTTCGCGCTGACGCACACCCAGCCCTGGCCGGCCAGGCGGTAGAGGAGCGGCAGCGACTGGCTGTCCTTACCGCCGCCGGAGTAGCCGCCGCCGTGCAGGTGGATCAGGACCGGGGCCCCGGCGGGCCGGGAGCGGTGGCGGTAGAGGTCCAGCAGGTTGCGCCTGCCGGCCGTGCCGTACGGGAGGTCGGGGATCCGCTCCACGGCGCGGCTGCGGCGCAGGAACGGGCTGAGCAGGATGCGCCCGTACGGGAGGCGGCGCGAGACGGGCACCGCCCCCATGGCGCGTCGCACGGCGGGCAGCGCCTGGTGGCCGCGCCAGGCCACCCGGACCAGGCCCGCCATGGTCAGGGCCGCCGCCCCCGCGATGATCGGCGAGGTCAGGTCGCCTTGGACGAAGGCCAGCACCGAGGCGGCCAGGAGCCAGGCCGCCACCACGAAGGGCAGCTCGTTGACGGCCAGGCCGAGCCGGAAGCTCAGCATGCCCAGGGGCCGGGTACGACCGGGCGCGGCCAGCGCGAAGAAGGTGCAGATCGCGACGAGGACCAGCGTGATCAGGTACCCGTAGGGCAGGTTCATCGCCGCGCCAGCCCCGCGACGAGCACGGCGCCGACGACCAGGTGCATCAGCATCAGCACCAGCGTCGCCGCGAGACCGGCGGCGCTGCCGAGCGGGCCGGACAGGGACAGGACGAGCACGACCAGGGCGGTGGCCACCTACTCCCGGGACGGCAAGGCGTACGGCATGTCGATCTCGTCGTGGTCCG
>NZ_JBSFTC010000083.1:0-37967 GCF_053590415.1 Nonomuraea sp. NPDC003201 | reverse complement strand
CGCCCGCGGTCGGCGGAGACCTTGGCCAGGCGCCTGGACTGGTACCAGCGGGCCACCCGGCCGCGGCGGGCGCGGTAGTCGTGCAGGTCGGCGCGTACCCAGGGGTCGAAGGGCGGCAGCTCGGGGATCCGTTCGAGCGCCTGCTTCAGGGCCTCGGGCTCCAGGGCGATGCGGTAGCCCTCGCGGTCCTCCTGCATGCCGAGCGCCCGCATGAGCCTGAGCGCGGGGCGTACGAGGTCGAGCCTGAGCGCCACCTGGCGGGCCATCGAGGTGGCCACGCCGGTCAGGTCGGCCCGCAGGGAGCCGGGGGCCAGCAGGGCGTCACGGGCGCGTTGGAGCGCGCGCAGGTCGGACTCGTGCTCGACGACCAGGACGCCGCCCGAGCCCGCCCCCGGGTGCTTGGAGAGGCTGAACACCCCGGCCTGGCCGAAGGTCCCCAGTGGCCGGCCGCCGATGCTCGTCTCCATGGCGTGCGCCACATCCTCGATCAGGATTTTTCCGGACAAGGACGGGGCGTCGTCGGGCAGACCGTACAGGTTGGTCGTCAGGACGGCGTCCACCGCGGCGAGGTCGACGCGGGAGACGTCGATGTTGCCGTCGCGCGGGGACAGCGGCGCGATCACCGGGCGCAGGCCGGCCGCGAGCACCAGGAACAGGATCTCGTCGGCCGAGATCGGCGACATGAGCAGCCGCTGGCCCGGCTCGCACCAGTGGCGTAAGGCCAGGTAGAGGCCGAGGCGGTTGGAGGGGAGCGCCAGGCAGCGACGGCCTGTGCGCTCCTCGACGAGCCTCACCCTTGCAGGACGGTACGGAGCCGTCCGTAGGTCTTCAGCGCCCTGTCGGCGGTCTTGAGCAGGAACGGGTTGGCCATCACCGTGGCGCGCGTCTTGCGCACCGGCACCCGCATCATCCAGTGGACCCCGGAGGCGGCCCCGAGCCTGGCCACCCGCCCCTCGGCCACTTCGAGCTGGCCCGTCTTGAGCTTGTCCTTGTACTCCTTCTCGCCCCGGCCCATGTCGATCACCTCGATGCCGTTGGCCGCGGCCTGCTCGGCCATCGCCAGGTGGTGGATGAGGCCGGGGGAGTACTTGGCGAAGTGGGTGTCGTAGGCGGGGAACCACCCGGCGAGCGTCGTACGCGTGCGGAGGCCGAAATGCCCGGCCACCGGCCGCCCGTCCACGGAGACCATGTCGAGCACCCCGGCGAAGCTGTCCGACTGGGTGGCCAGCAGCCGCTCGACCAGCTCCACGATCCACCGGTGCGCGAACCTGTCGGTGCGCCCGGTGCGGCGATACTGGTCGGTCTTCCAGCCGAGCAGCGTGTGCAGGGGCGTCAGGTCGGTGGTCGCGTAGTCGTGACGCATCGTCCCGGCCTCGCGCTGCAGCTTGCGGGACTTGGCCAGGGTGGTCTTGTACGTCTTGCCGGAGTGCTCCCGGAGGATGTCGGTGTAGTGCTCGTAGCCTCCGCGCAGGTCGATGATCGGCGACGGATGCCTTTCGTGCCGCTCGTTCAGCAGCGGCTGGCCGGAGACCAGATGGTCGAACTCGTACACCGCCAGCCCGCACTCCTTGAGGAGGCGGCGCGGATCGATGGGGAGATCTTTGGCACGTACCATCCCCTGCGCGTCGGTCAGCCCCGCGGCGACCGGTTTGCCGATGCCCAGGGGATGTCGTTCAAAGGGGAAGAAACCGACGATGTCTGGGCCGTCGTAGAGGACCGCGACCCGTACGACATTTCGGAGTTCGCCTACCGCGATGGTGAATTCCGGGGACAAGAAGGGGCTGTCGAGCGCGGGGTCCGCCTCCTGCAGCTCTCTCCAGCGGCTCACTTCGGATTGTCCCAGCTCACGGGGCAGGGCAAGGGTGACGCGCATGGGCTCCTACCGTCGGCATGCCACTGTTTTTCAAGCTTGAGGGGGGACCTGTACAGCCAGGGTAAAGGTTATTACCAGAGCAGTCGTAACCGCAGGTCCCGAACGTTACCGAACTCTCAGGTGGTGTTCAGGACCGAGTGGCGTTCTAATGTGTGTTCATGACCGTACCTGGCATCGACTGGCCTGCACTGATCACGTGGATGGGCCGGAACGTGCCCGATGCGGGCGAGCCGCTGTCCGTCTCGCTGATCTCGGGCGGCAGGTCCAATCTCACCTATCTGATCGAGGCCCGCGACCGCCGCCTGGTGCTGCGCCGGCCGCCGCTCGGCCACGTGCTGCCCACCGCCCACGACATGCGGCGCGAGTGGCGGGTCATCTCGGCCCTGGCGGGCACGCCCGTCCCGGTGCCCTCGCCGATCGCGTTCTGCGCCGACGAGTCCGTCATCGGGGCGCCGTTCTATCTCATGGGGTACGTGGAGGGCGCCGCCGTACGGACCCGGGAGGAGCTCGGCTCGCCGTCGCCGGCGCAGACGCGGCGGCTGTCGGAGCGGCTGGCCGAGGTGCTGGCGGCCATCCACGCGGTGGACTACCGCGAGGTGGGGCTCGGGGACTTCGGGCGGCCCGAGGGCTACCTGGCCAGGCAGCTCGAACGGTGGGGGCAGCAGTGGGAGCGGTCGAAGACGGCCGACCTGCCCGAGTACGACCGGCTCGTGGAGCGGCTGCGGGAGCGGCTGCCCGCCGCCTCCGACAGCACGCTGGTGCACGGCGACTACCGGCTGGACAACACGTTGATCCGGTTCGGGGAGCCGATCGAGATCATGGCCGTGGTGGACTGGGAGATGTCCACGCTGGGCGATCCGCTGGCCGACCTGGGGCTGACGCTGACGTACTGGCACGACCAGGGGGACGAGGAACGGGCGCGGATTCCCGTGGCGGGGGACGTGACGGTGGCGCCGGGGTTCATGAACGCGGCGGAGTTCGCCGCGCACTACGCCAAGGTCTCCGGCCGGGATATTTCGGATCTTGGGTTTTATGTGGCTTTCGGCAACTTCAAGCTCGCTGTCATCGTGGAGGGTATCCACGCCCGGTTCCGGCAAGGTAAGACCGTTGGGGAGGGATTCGACCGCATCGGGTCCGCGGTGCCCACGCTGATCTCCCGTGCGCATCGCATGCTCGACCAGCCCTGACGGTCGGCCTTCGCGAGGACACCCCCGACGCAAGGAGCACGTCATGAGCACAGTTGCACTCATCACCGGAGCGGCCAGCGGCATCGGGGCGGCGGTGGCGCGGCGGCTGTCGGCGGGCGGCGTCAAGTGCGTCCTCGTCGACCTCGACGGTGAGGGCGCCGAGAGGCTGGCCAAGGAGGTGGACGGCGTGTGGCTGGCCGCCGACGTCAGCCGCGAGGAGGCCTCGCTGGAGGCGGTGGCGCTGGCCGAGCAGCGCTACGGACGGCTCGACCTGGTCCACCTGAACGCGGGGATCTCGGGCCGGGTGGACCTGGCGGACTTCGACCTGGCGCGTTACCGCCAGGTGGTCGGGGTGAACGTGGACGGCGTCGTCTTCGGCGTGCGGGCCAGCGTCCCGCTGCTCAAGCGGTCGGGCGGGGGCGCCATCGTGGCCACCTCGTCGCTGGCCGGGCTCGTGGGCTTCGCCGGCGACCCGATCTACACGATGACCAAGCACGCCGTCGTCGGCCTGGTCAGGGCGCTTGCCGAGCCGCTCGCCGCCCAGAACATCCGCATCAGCGCCGTCTGCCCTGGATTCACGGACACGCCGCTGGTGGCGGAGTCGCGGGAGATGTTCGTCAACGCCGGGTTCCCCCTGCTCACGGCCGAGGACGTGGCCGCCGCCGTCGAGTCCGCCTTCTATGCCGACACCCCCGGCACGCTCCTGGTCGTGCAGCCCGGCCGGCCGCCGGTCCCGTACCGCTACGCAGGGGTTCCGGGCCCTGTGGGAGGCCAGCGTCCCCCGGTCTCCTGAACGGAAACGGCAAGTGCCTTGCAAGTGGGGCGATTAGCCTATTAAGGGTCAGGCTCTAGTACGTTTGCACTCTCTTGGAACGTTCGCAGCCCGCGCAGAATCCAGAGCCCTTGTAGGTTCGTGAGTCCTTGTACCTTTGCCGCAGCATGAGGAGCATTCGGTGATTCCGACTGACGGCCGGCACGCACGAAGACGATCGCCGTGGCCGCTCGCGCTGGGAGCGGGCGTCCTCGCCGTCGTACTGGTGGCGGGCATCATGGTCTACGCGTCGATGCGCAGCCAGTCACGCAGCGTGTTCAAGGGTGAGGACGTCGCCACGACGCTCCCCAGCGAGCCCGCGCCGCAGTTGGAGCAGCCGCCCGCGCTCGACAACTGGCCGCGCTGGGGCATCACCCACACCCAGTACAGCGCGGACAACGAGCCGCCGCAGGTCGTGGAGGAGGCCAGGGGCGTGCTCGGCCGGGTTCCGATGCTGCAGAACCAGCACATCATGGGCTGGGGCGTCGGCAACCCGGAGCCCAGCCCCGGGCAGTTCAACTTCCGTGACCTGGACCGGCGGCTGAAGTTCATGGCGTCGTCGCGGGCGGTGCCGGTCATCACGCTGTGCTGCGCGCCGGACTGGATGAAGGGCGGGCAGGCCGGGCGTACGGACTGGAGCAAGAACCACACGGTCGCGCCCAAGCGCGAGCATTTCGACGACTACGCCAAACTGGCCGCCACGGTCGCCAAGCAGTATCCGACGGTCAAGCACTACATGGTGTGGAACGAGTTCAAGGGCTTCTGGGACCCGTCCACGAACCGCTGGGACGCCGAGGGGTACACCGAGCTGTACAACAAGGTCTACGCGGCCTTGAAGAAGGTGAACAAGGACATCCAGGTCGGCGGCCCGTACATCCCCATCGAGACCAACTCCAAGGGCGGCCCCTCGGAGTTGAGCGGCCCGTGGGGCACGGTGGACCAGCGGGCGCTGGACGCGATCACGTACTGGCTGGAGCACAACAAGGGCGCCGACTTCGTCGTGGTGGACGGCGCGTCCATGACGAACGACCGGGGCAACGTACCCGACGACTTCGCCGCCCAGGCCAAGTTCGCCGCCATCACGACGTGGCTGCGGCAGAAGAGCAAGGACCTGCCCGTGTGGTGGGCCGAATGGTACGTCGAGCCGGAGAACTCCGGCTGGTCGGAGGAGAAGCGCACGGCGGTGCAGGCGACGGCGCTGATGGAATTCGCCAAGAGCGGCGTGACGACGGCCCTTTACTGGAACCCGCAGCAGAAGAGCGAAGGCGACTGCGCCGGCTGCCTCTGGAGCCCCAAGGTGGGCGGGGAGATGCCGATGGCGGGCCTGCTCAGCGGCTTCACCAAATGGTTTCCGGCCGGCGTACGCGTCGAACCCGTGACAACCTCGGACCCCAAGATCAAGGCGATCGGCCAGGAACGCCAGGTGGTCATGGTGAACACCTCGGACCGCGAGGTCACGGCCACGGTCGACGGCCGCCAGGTAACCCTGAAACCCCACGAAATCAAATGGTCGGGCCGCGGCGGCACCTAAAGCACGGCCTTCCACAGGGGGCGCTTCGCGCACGAAATTCCAGACAGCGCTGCCCAAGGAGGGCTCCGCTCCCTTTCGATCCCCCCTTAACCCCCCGCCCGTTGCCCTGTTACCGGGCGGGCCTGCTGGAGCCCACCCCGAAACCCCGCTCGCTTCGCTCGCTTTGGGGCTCCGCCGACGGTGCGCCTCCTCGGGACCCGAGTCCCAGGCCGACTCGCGATCCGGCGAGAGCCGCACACGAGCTGTCACGGTCAGAGACGAACCGCCAGGGCTTGGACGGAGTCATCGCTCGCGTCCGTGTCTTCGTCCGTGTGCGTTGCCTGTTCGAGGAGGATGTTCAGGCGCTGCAGGACTCGGAGCTGCGCGGAGTGGTAGAGCTCCACCGCCGCGTGGGCCATCGTGCTTTCGGCCAGCTTTGCTCCTCGTGGCGAATCCGCCACCGGGTCGTTCGACCACGGGTGCTCTTTCCGCTGGCCGGCAATGCCTGCGTCAACGAGGCCGTGGCCGCCTACCTCATCGACCTCAAGTCTCCGGCCGACGGGGCCCGGTGCAAGCTCTGAGGCGCGCACTGGCACGTCGGAGTCTCCTCCGATCGGTCGGACAGCCAGGACGAGATTTCTGACGTCCCTGCCTCGGATGCCAGGTTCTCGCTGGTCAGGCTGCAGCAAGCTCCTGCCGGGTGCCGCTGGGAGCCTTGGTCACGGTGGCCGGACGCCTGTTCACCGGAGCGACCGGATCCTGTGGGAAAAGTTCGCCCGGGAACGGCGATGAGTTTCGCGGTGGTCGCCTGTCTGTATCGCCGACACCCGAACAACCCCGTATCGCCGTCGGGCACGAGCTGCTCGTGTCGTTCATCCCAGGAAGGAACAGGGCCATGGCCTCACTGGTTCTGAAGATGTCGGTCTCGCTCGACGGTTACGCCGCATCACTCGACGGGAGCGGCGACTGGATCGCCGCGGGAGACTCCGATGACGCTCTCAGCTGGACCGTCGAGACTGTCAGCAACGCCGGCGTGCATCTCATGGGAGCCGCCACGTACGCGGTGCTGGCCGCCCACTATCCCAACGACTCCGGGCCGTTCGCCAAGCCGATGAACGACATCCCGAAGGTCGTGTTCTCGAACTCGCTCACCTCAGCCGACTGGGACGAGACGACGATCGCCGCCGGAGACCTGGCCGAATCCATCACGCGGCTCAAGCAGGAGCGCTCCGACGGCTACCTGCTCGCCCACGGCGGGGCACGGTTCGCCCGGTCGCTGGTCGAGACCGGCTTGATCGACGAATACCGCCTTCTTGTCCACCCGGTCGTCCTCGGCGCGGGCGAGCGGATCTTCCCGGCGCCGCTGACCCTCGAGCCGAAAAGCACGACCGTCTTCAGCGGCGGGGCCGTCGCCCACGTCTTCGCGGCGCAACCGTGATCGAGCCCGATCGGTGACCGCGGCCCGCCCGCTATCCAAAGAACCGGACCCTGACCAGCCGAAAGGCGGTCAGGGTCCGGTTCTGCGCATCCGGCCGGTGGCGACTCCCGCGGCGGCCTGAACCGGTCGCCGGTTCTCCGTCCGACTGCCAGACTGACCCAGATCACGAAGTGCGCTGGAGTACAGATATCGCATGAGCGGATACGAGGATCTCGTCCACGAAGCCCTCGCCGCCGAGGCGACGGGGGCCGCAGCCCCCGCTGAGCGGGCCGTCCACGACCTGCTCACCGCCGGCCCCGGGGCGCTGAGCCACGTCCTCACCGTCGCCGGGGAGCGCGCAAACCGCTATCACCCCCTGCTGTACGAGGTCGTCCGCCGCAGCACCGCCCCCGAGGCGGTCCCGGTGCTGCTCGCCCACACTGGTGCGGGCCCCTTCGCGCTGGTCGCGGCCGTCCTGTACGCCCTGGCCCGCAGCGGCGGGGACGAGGGACCGGACCGGGTCGAGGCCACCCTCGCCGACCGCACGGCGCTGCACACCACCCGGGCGGCGGCGGCCGAAGCCCTCCAGGGGACGGCCCGTCCGGCGACGGCCGAGGTCCTTCGCGCGGTCCTCGAGGAACAGCGCCGCGAGCTGGAAAACCCGGAGTGGCCCCTGCTGCTGGTCAACACGGCCGTCGCCCTCGCCACGACCGGCGACCACAGCGGAGCGGCAGCCCTCCACCCCCTCCTCGCCGACTGCCCCGAATCGGGTCGGGCCCTCGCCGCCGGTGCCTTCCGGAGCGTCCTCGGCGAGGACACCCTGCACCAGCTGGCGAGGGCGCTCGCCGACCCGGGCGTCGAGGTCCGCCGGGCGGCCGTGGACCCCGTCTTCCTCATCGGATCGCCCGCAGCCGCCGACCTGCTGCTGCGGAGCGCCCGGGAGGACCCGGACGACCAGGTGCGGTACAACGCCCTCATCCGCTTCGGCGACATCGCGGGCCTCGCCCTGAGCGGTGACCCGGAGGAACTGCCGTTCGCGGACGAGCAGTGGCGGGAACTGCGGGACGCTCTGGACCCGGCGGTCTGCCACCGCTTCGGCGTACCCGTCGCCCTCACCGACCTGATCGAGGAGTTCACCGACGAGGAGCCCCTACGGGCCTCCGTCGCCGCGGAACTGCGCCTCCTCACCGGCGTCGACGTGCCCACCGCCTACACCCGGCACGGCCTCGACGCGGCCCTGCGCTCCGTACGCGATGTCCCGTTCACCCCCGGCCGGATCCACAAGTGGGGCCATCCCCGGCCGATGCCGCCACTGGACCGGGAGTGAAGCCCAGGGCAGCTAGCGAGGGTCGTGCTCGGCGAGGAATCGCAGACTATCCCGCAGATTCCGGGATATGCGCGGGCCATCGGGCTTTTCCGTCGCCGGCCCTCGCCGTTGTGGCTGACGCGCACGACCGTCAGCTTTCCGATTCGGCGCCTGTGGTTCGGTGGGGTGGGGTTTCTCTTCGGGGCGCAGCGGGCGACTTTTCGCAGCGCCCTCTTCCTTGATTGCGGAGACTCTCATGGCAGAGACCTTTCTACGTCTTCCCACCTGCGACGTTACGGTCATGCGTCGTGGTCGGACATCCCTCCGGGCGTGTGTGGAGGCTTCCATCATCTCGGTGTAGGGATCTTGGTGTGCCGGAGGAAGGAGGAGGGGCTTGGAAGGGATGTGAGCCCCTCCTCCGTGCTTCCGGTCAGAAGTCGAATTCGCCCTTGGCCATGCCGTCCTTGAAGGCGGCCCATTCTGATGCGGTGAACACCAGTGCGGGGCCGGTGCGGTCCTTGCTGTCTCGCACGGCGACCCGTCCGCCGCTGAGGGGGGCTACTTCGACGCAGCTGCCGCCGTTGTCGCCCGATGCCTTGGCTTTGCGCCACGCGGCGGTTACGAGTTCGTTGTCAGTCTCCATACCTCTCCATCATCTCGCGAATGACCTGCTCGCTGATGTTCACCGGATGGGCCATGCTGCTCAAGGCATCCCAGCGCACGTTGAGGGCTCGGACGCCGTCGAAGTGAGTGATCACCTCTCCCGTCAAGGCGCTCTCCAGATAGGCGGTATCGGGTGAACCGGCTGTCTGGGCGATCTCGAATGCCCCCAGGAGCCCGGTGGTGAGCCCCGCGGACAGCGGAACGATCCGCACCGTGATGCACGGGTGTCGCATGGCGGTGAGGAGCCGCGCGAGTTGTTCGCACATCACGGAGGCACCGCCGACCGGTCGAGACAGGACGCTCTCATCGATGAGAGTCGAATACATGAGGGGGTTCGGCGAATCGAACACCGCCTGACGCTTGAGCCGAATCTTGACGGCCTTTTGCACCTCGTCGGGCGTGATCCCAGGTTTTCCAAGGAAGACCTGCTCCGCGTACCTCTCCGTCTGGAGGAGTCCGGGGATCAGGGACGGCTCGGACGTGCGGATGGTGTGGGCGGCGGCCTCGATGCCGGGCCATGGCCTGAACCACTTGGGGCCGAAGTCGTTGTGGATTTCCGGCAGCAGTTCCTTCAGTTCTCCGTTGAGCCCGAGAACGCGCTCGAGCTCCTCCGTGAAAGCCTCGCTCGGCGTGCGCTTACCGCGTTCGACGGCCCCTATCTGGCTCTCGCTGTAGGTGACCCCGGGAGCTGCGGCAAGGCGTTCCTGCGACAGCCCTTGACGTGTCCGAAACTTCCGCATCCGCGCGCCATACTCCGCTCGTGCGCGTAGGCCAGGTTCTTCCCCGTTAACGGTCATATCACGACCCTTCGCCTCTGTCTCCGCACGTCCTTACAGGGCCTACGCACACACTTCACCGGTGGTTGTGGAGCCGCTTTTCGAAACACAACGTAATCGCATGACGCCATGCTGTGCAGTGGCTACAGAGTTTCAGGCATGTGTAGCCCTCCACCTTCCGACCGCTCTTGTGCGCTTCGAGGTGATTTCCATGCGGCAAGGCGCGACAGTGCCTCGGCGACTGCGGTGTACCACGCTGCGGCTACCTCGCCGAGCAAGAGGAGCGCGTGGTCTGGTGCCACGTCCCCATGCGGTGATTCGTGAACGTCGCGTAATCGGGCCGGTGAACGGCTTCTGACCCTTGTTTATACATTTTCAGCTTCGTTGAACAGGAGGCTCGTCCGGGTATCCGCGCGTTACGGTTCCGGCGGCGGTGACGGACGAGCGACGGGGAGCCGACGTGGGGCGCGAATGGTGGATTCGGCCGGCCGCTCTGGAGGACGGGGCACGCCGGGTGGAGGAGACCGCGGCCATCATGACGGGGGCGGCCGCTGCGCTGCATACGGCCTGGGGAGCGTGGCTGCGCTTGGGCTGGGTGAGGCGAGGGACGGCCTGGGCGGGGCGGCACCGGTGGCGCTGACGGCTGGGCCGGGGCTTGAGGCCGGGCTTCGGTTGCTCGGCGTGCCCTGGCCGGACGAGGACGAGCATGCCTTGCGCGAGGTCGCCGCCGCGTACCGGGCGTTCGCCGACACGCTCGACACGCAGGCCGCCCCCACCATGACGGCGGGTGTGGCGACGGCCGCCGCGGCCGGTGACGACTGGGCCGGGTCGGAGGCCGAGTCGATCCACCGGAACCGGTACCTGGTCGCCGAGCGCATCTACCTCGAGGAGACCGACCCGCTGAGCCGGATGGACGTCGTCATCGACAACACCGTCTTCGACCGGCCTCGCATCAGGTGAGCCCGAAGAGCGGCAGGCAGGGCTCCAGGTTGTCGATCCGCACGGGGACGGGGTCGGTGAAGTCGGCCCGGTCGAGGCGGAGGCGCCGCTGGACCGCCCGCTTGCCGCGTACCTCGTCCACCATCAGCCCGTCCGGCCGGTAGCCGAGCTTGCCGGAGACGCCCAGTGAGGCCGGGTTGTCCAGGTACGCGCTGGAGACCGCCGTCAGGGCCCCGAGCCCCGTGAAGGCCAGGTGGAGGACGGCGGCGCGCATCTCCGTGCCGAGGCCCTTGCCCTGATGGGCGCGGCCCAGCCACGAGCCCGTGTGCACCTCGCGGGTGACCCGGAAGCCGTGCCCGGACAGGTCCTGGGTGCCGATCACCCGTCCCTCGTGGACGACGACGAAGTTGCAGCACCACCGCTCGGGCTGCCACCGCGCGATGAGGCCGAGCTGGAACCGGATGACGTTCGCCGGCAGCTCGTCGGCGGGGACGTCCGTCCACGGCACGCCGAACGGCATCACGTCCGGATCGTGCACGCCTTCCACGGCCCGGTCGGCCAGCTCGTCGAGATCGTCCAGAGAGGGCATGCGCAGTTCGAGGCGGGGTGTGGTGAGGCGGAGGTTGAGCACGGGCCAGTGGCGCATGGTCCGTCATTTCTCCAAAGAGTGGCGCGCCTGGTGCGGGCGGCTGGGGCCTGGTTTGCGCCAGTACGTGAGGAAGCGCAGGAGCCACTCCACGGGCCCGTACCGGTGCCTCTTGAGCCACCAGTGGCTGTAGAAGACCTGGCAGACGAAGACACCGAGCGCGATCAGCACCTCCAGCGCCGGGCTGACCCGGTCCACGAGCGCCAGCCCGTACCCGGTGAAGATCAGCGAGCAGATCAGCGACTGCGCCAGATAGTTGGACAGCGCCATCCGGCCCGGCGCCGCGAGCGCCCGGGCGATGCGCGGCATGTACGGCAGCACCCGCAGGAACGTCGCCGCGTACGCCGCCGCCAGCAGCGGGGCCGTCACCAGGTCCACGGCCTCGCCCCAGAACTTGTGCATCGTGCCGTGCCAGGCCGACGTCGTGTAGATGAACGCGCCCGCGAGCCCGACCGTGAACCCGGTCCACTGCAGCTTGCGCAGCGTGCCCGTGTGGGCCGACAGGTCGCGCATGGCGCCCAGCTTGCCGACCGCCAGGCCGATCAGGCACGCCGCCAGCACCGCCGGGCCCTGGAACAGCACCCGGAAGACGATGATCAGCGACAGCTTCCTGAGGTGCTCGGAGATGATCTGCAGCGCGGAGGCCGCCAGCGCCGTGTCCGCCTTGGTGGCCTCCGCGGCCGAGTCCGCCACCGTGCCGCCCATGTCCAGGCCGAACGTGGCGAGCAGGGCCAGCAGCACGAAGCCGAGCGCGAGCATCGCGGTCAACATGACCGCCAGCACCACCGCGGCCTTGGGTCGGAGCTTGCGGAAGATCAGCAGGGCCAGGCCCACGGCCGCGTACGTCGTCAGGATGTCCCCGGGGAACAGCAGCACGGCGTGCGCCAGCCCGATCAGCAGCAGCCCGGCCAGGCGGCGCAGGAACATCGGCCCGAACGGGCGCCCCTGCCGCGCCGCCGAGTCGACCTGGAGGGTGAAGCTGTAGCCGAACAGGAAGGAGAACAGCAGGTAGAACTTGTTCTCCACGAGCAGCGTCACGGTGAACCGCACGGTCCAGTCCAGCGGGGACTGGAATGCGGGTTCGGCCATCCCGGCCATCCGGTAGCCGGAGGCCAGGAAGGCGATGTTGACTACGAGGATGCCCAGGAGTGCGAAGCCTCGTAAGGCGTCCACGGAAGCGATCCTCGCAGCCGCGAGTTGTGCGTTCGGCATGGCGGGGAGTGTCTCCTGTGTCCTCATATGGAGAACATCATCCCGCACAAGCTGAGCGTTTCCTGTGAATTTAGTTATTTTGTGCGATGTAGATGAATCGCTCGATGATCACTGCTAGCGCGACCACGAAAGCGGGCACGGCGAGGAAGAGCAGACGCTTCCTGGCCTTGCGTGCCCGGTTGGGGCCGTTCAGCCGGATGACCTCGTACGCGAAGAGCGAGACCCAGGTCACGGCCAGCGCGCCGATGCCCACGGGCGTCCACGGGGTGGTGGGGTCGCCGCGTCCCTTGTACGGCTGCGGTTCGGGGATCTCGGTGCCCCGGACGAACTTCTTCCAGGTGTAGAGGGCCGCGTCCTCGTTGGAGAACACCCGTTTCAGGTCCGGCGAGGCGTCCAGCGCCGCGCGGAACTTCGTCCCCCAGTCATCCGGGAAGCCCTCGTTGAGCTGCAGGTAGCTCACCTGCCCGCGACTCACGATCAGGTACGAGTTACGCGGTTGCTCCTTGAGCGCCGCGACCGCGTCCGCGATCTGCTTCGGGTCCTTGTGCACGAGGGCCTGCACGCCGAAGTTGACCAGCTCGACGTCCTTCTCGCCCCACGGCAGGGTCGGCGTGACCTCCGGCCCCGTCTTGGGGACCAGGTAGAGCACCTTGGCGCTCGGCTTGTCGTGCTGGTAGACGTAGTGTAGCGCGGCCACCTCACCCACGGTGACCCGCTCGAACTTCTCGTTGCCGTACCTGGCCATCAGGAACGCGAACGCGAACAGCACCGCGAAGCACGCCGCGAGCACGACCGAGAGCTTCTTGGTGAGCTGCGGGTTGAAGCGCACGTTCCGCTTGCGCAGCGGCACGGTCTCCTCGCGCACGTCCGCGCTGTCGGCCGGAAGGTTGGGGAAGAACGCGTACGCGGCCAGCAGGCAGGCCCCGGGCAGCGCGAACATGTAGATCCGCAGCCCGATCTCGCCGCCGTAGCTCTGCAGCCCCAGCGCCAGCACCGGCACGCAGAGCAGGATCAGCGCCGACCGGTCGAACACCCCGCGCCGGAACCGCCGGAACAGCCCCGTGGCCGCCAGGCTGAGGATCACCACGAGAATGCCGAGCCGCGCCTGCAGCACCAGCGCGTGCGCGGGGTCGCTGCCCTCGATGCGGTCGCCGGTGCTGTTGCCGATGTTCTGCAGGATCCGGCCGAAGCCGCCGAAGATGGCGCCGATCTGGCTGGACCAGAAGCCCACCGTCATGTAGCTGATCCAGGCCAGCACGAGCAGCCCGAGGAAGAACGGCAGCCCCCAGGTCAGCGACGTCCGCTTGAAGATGAGGAACGCCGTCACGACCCCGAGCATCATGAACGGGGTGATCTGGTGCGAGGCCACCGACGCGACGAACAGCGCCAGCAGCATCATCAGCATGAGCAGCTTGTCGGCCCGGTACGTGCCGGTGTTGGCCAGCTCGCCCGGGGTCATCGCGTCCAGCTTGCCGAGCAGCTTGCGCAGGCCCTTGGGCGGGATCGGCTTCGTCCGCTGTTCGACCCGTCCGAACCATCTGAGCAGGATCGCGATGAACGCCAGATACAAGGCGAACGTGAAGCCCTGCGGCGAGAAGTAGTCCTGCCCGATCCACTGCACCAGCACGAACAGCAGCGCCGCGAACCACCGCGCCCGCGTGGTGGCCACGACCTGGCGCAGGATCAGCACGAACGGGAGCAGGTAGAGCAGGTTCGAGACGAGCGGCGTCCACTGCAGGATCGGCGTCAGGTCGGTGATCCCGGCGGCCTTCGTCACGAAGGCGAACAGCGCGAAGAAGCCCGGCCAGCCCATACGGGCGTCGATGCTGATGGCCGACTCGCCGGTCCTGCTGATGAACTCCACGAAACCGGCGTGGATGTACGCCGTGGGGAAGCGCGGCGCCGTGGCCACCAGGGCTCCCGCGCCGTGCAGGGCGAAGGTGATGGCGGCGATCTGGAACAGCAGGAGGAACTTGCGGTCGGTGCTCTGGGCGACCGTGACGAAGAACGACACGATCATGATGAGGATGGCGATGAACGCCGTCGTCGGGAGGGCCGAGATCAGGCCCAGGCCGTCGATCTTGTTGGGGTCCACGCCGCGCAGGGGTCCTGGCGCGACCTTGAGGGCCAGGATGTACATGGCCAGGCCCTCGAGGACCAGCAGCACGGGCAGCCACTTGGGCGCACTGGCGACCAGCGCGCCGATCCGACCGCCGAGCGTGCGCGGCTTGCCGGGGACCGCCTGGGGGGCCGGTTGGGGGGCCGGTTGGGGGGTCGTCTGCTGGGGCGGTGCCTGCTTCGTGGCGACCTGGGGGGCCGCGGGCTGCGGGGGCGTCGTGGGCGGGGCGGCGGCGGGCATGGGCGAGGCCTGCGGCGCCTCCACAGGCGCAGCAGCAGCCGACGCGCTGGAGACCGACCCCGACCCACCGGCCGACGCGCTGGCGGCCGACCCACTCGCGGCCGATCCACTCGTGGCCGATCCACTCGTGGGTGACGCGCTCGGGGCCGAGCCACCGGTGGGCGTCGTCCCGGTGGGCGTCGCTCCGGCCGGTGCTCCTCCTCCGGCGGAGGGCGCCGAGGCGGGACGGACTATCGGCACGGGCACGGTCCCGGCTGCCGCGGTCTCGGTGACGGGCCGCTTGCCAGGCGCCGCACCCTTGGCGGGCGCCTTCCCGGACGCGGCATCCTCGGCGGACGCGGCATCCTTGGAGGCCCCGGGTGCGGCGGGGCTGGAGGCAGCGCCGCCGGACGGGGTGGCGCCGGGCGTGGTGGTGCCGGACTTGCCGTCCGACCCCTTGGTGGGCGCTGCAGCCGGTGCCGCACCCTTCCCGGGCGCAGCGTTCTTGGAGGTGCCAGGCGCGGCGGGGCTGGAGGCGGTGGCGCTGGGCGTGGCGGTGCCGGGCTTCCCGTCACCGGTCGGCTGCGGCCCGCTCGCCGGCTGCGACCGCGGTCCAGGCTTGGTCGCGGAGGTGTCAGCGGGTGGCGCGGAAGCGGTCTGCGCCGGGGTGGTCACCGTGCCCGTCGCGTCCGGGTCGGCGGCCCCCTCCACCGTGGGCGGGTGCCCGATGTGCAAGGGGGCCGGCAGCCGGATCATCGTCGTCGTGTCCGGATCCGGCTCGGCGTCCTCCGACGGCGGGTCCTCCGCAGGCGGGCCCTCCGGGGGAGCGGTGTCGAACGTCAGCTTCGGGATGACCCCGGTCGCCTCCGGATCGAAGGGCACGTCTGACTCCTCCTTGCCTCCGCGCACCTCCCCTCGCACCTCCGAGGAGCTTGCCATGCCATCGCCGTCCCGTTGCTTCACGTTGACCATCATGCGGCCCCGGACGACCCCTGGGTGACAACCGGCGTACGGGTTTCGCCGAACTTGAGAATTTTACGTAGATTCCCGAAGATCAAAACTGCCACGAGAAGCTCGCTGAAGAGCAGGCCGTACCCCACCGCGTTCACACCCGCGTACGGGAACAGCGCGACGGTGGACACCAGCACGAGCACGGCCAGCCCGATCTGCACGGTCGCCAGCGTACGGGCCCGGCTCTGCGCCCGCAGCGCGCTCAGGTAGACCTCGATCAGCACCCGCGGCAGCACGGCCAGCGACATCAGCCGCAGCAGCGTCGTACCCTCGGCCGCGAAGGCCGAGCCGAAGATGGTCAGGATCAGCGGCGCCGCCAGGATCGCCACCGCGATGATCGGGGTGACGATCATGAAGGCCCGCCGCAGCGCCCGCCGGCAGTTCTCGGCCAGTTTGGCACGGTCGAAAGAGCCCTCGACGGTCAGCGAGACCGCCATGTTCATGGCCAGCAGCTCGATCATGCTCGCGAGCGTGTGCGCCATCGAGAAGCGGCCGAACGTGGCCTCGCCCACCTGCGTGGCGACCACCACGGGCACCAGGTAGACGATGCCGAGAATGGACAGCGTCCCGGGGAAGTCCCCAGCTAGGAACCTTCCAATTTCACGCAGCCGAGGAGGCTCCTGCTCGGCGTCGCTCTTCTCCACGTGCCTGGGCACCACGACGGCGAAGATCAGCCAGTTGACGGGGATCAGCGCGAGGGCGGTCGGGATGACCCACGAGACGAAGATCCCGCCCGACGGCAGCGCGCCGGCCAGCGCGACCAGCAGCCCCATCTTGACGATGCCGAAGACCAGGTTGTTCAGGGGCACGAACGTGGCCCGCCGCAGCCCGGTCAGCACCACGTCCTGGAGCGTGAAGACGGCCCACACCAGCACGGACGCCAGGAAGAACAGCCCGGGCCAGAAGCCGCTCAGCACCGAGTACGTCTTGCCCCACATCGGCAGCGTCAGCAGGAAGCCGAGCGCCGCGACCCCGCCCGTGGCGGCGGCCAGGCCGTACCCGCGCAGGGCCAGCTCGGGGGTGCGGCGCCCGGCGACCGGCAGGAAGCGGGCCAGCGCGCCCACGAACCCCAGCGCCGTCAGCGACGCGAACAGCCGCATCGCCGTGATCACCGCCTGGCCGCGGCCGAACTCCTCCGGGGAGTAGAGGCGGGCGGCCAGCAGCCAGTAGCCCATGCCGAGCACACCGGTGACCACGGTGTTCGCCATGAGCGCGTAGCCCTGGCGGAACAGCGGGTTGCGGAGGTCGTGGAGGATCTTCCCCCAGACGCTAGACATTTCCGCGCACCCGCTGCAGCCCGTACCTCGTCCTGCGCACGACTGCGTACCCCTTGGTGAGGATGCGTTCGCGCAGGTAGATGAGGGGGACGGCGTTGCCTTCGACGGCGCGCTTGAACATGCTGATGGTCGTGTGCTTGCCGACCGTCAGCCGGGGGATGGCGAGCATGTCGTGCCGGTCGGCGGCGATCGTGTTGCTCACGGCGCAGGCGGCGAAATAGCCGGCCTTGCGCACCTCGCGGCGGACACGGGCGCTGGAGTAGCCGTAGGGGTAGGCCATGGTGGCGACCGGCGCGCCGATCTTCTCCTCCAGCAGGCCCTTGTTCTTGCGCAGCTCCTGCCGCAGGTCCTCGATGCGGAGCTGGTCGAGCTGCGGGTGGCTGTGGCTGTGGCCGCCGATCTCGATGCCGGTCTGGGCGATCTCGCGGGCTTGGCCCCAGGACAGCATGTCGTCCAGCGGCCGGCCCGCCGCGTCCTTGCCCGCGTCGGACACCCAGCCGCTGGTCAGGAAGACCGTGGCCGGGAAGTTGTAGCGCTCGAGCAGGGGCAGGGCGTGGCCGTGGAAGTCGGCGTAGCCGTCGTCGAACGTCACCACGATCGGCTTGTCCGGCATCGAGCGGCCGTTGTTCTGGTTGAGGGAGGCCACGAGGTCGCCCAGGGTGAGCGGGGTGAAGCCGCTCTCCGACAGGTACGCGAGCTGCTCGGCCAGGTCCGAGGGCCGCACGGAATGCGGCTTGGTCTCGTCGTTGGGCGTGTCGGTGACCGAGTGGTACATCAGGATCGGGATGCGGGTCATGATCGTGCCGCCTTCAGCCGTACGGAGCCCACCACGTAACCCCAGGTCGTCCAGGCCAGCCCGATCACGATCGCGGCGGCCCGGCCGAGCCCGCCCACGTCGCCGCGCACGGCCTCACCGACCCCGCGCAGCGCGCCGAGCGGCAGCGTCTTGAGCGCGTGCGCCCGCTCGCTGGCCAGCCCGTCCTGGGTGCCGACCTCCTTCGTCACCAGGGCCTTCGACAGCCCCTCCGCGTAGCACCTGGATCTGAAGTAGGCGAACCGTTCGCGCTGCTTCGACACCTTGTGCCCGATCACGGCACGCGGCTCGAACAGCATGACCGAGCCGGGCTTGCGCTGGCTCAGCCGGATGCAGAACTCCGTCTCCTCGCACCCCAGCGGACGCGACTTGCGCCCCTGCACGCTGCGTCCGATGCCGCTGTGGAAGCCGCCCACCTCGGACACGACGTCGCGCAGGAACGCGGCGTTGCCGCCCATGACGTTGCGGATCGGCGCGCGTACCGCGGGCATGCCGCGGTACGTGCAGCCGACCGTCCAGTCGAACTCGTACGGGAACCACCGCGGGCGTCGCTCGGACGCCCACAGCGGATCAGTGCGACCCCCGACGCCCACCACACCGGATTCCTGGAAGCCCTCCTCCAAAGCCTCCAGCCATCCGGCGTCGGCGACCGCGTCGTCGTCGAGGAACGCGACAATCTCACCGTTGGCCGTGGCCACTCCGGTGTTCTTGCCCCCCGACAGCCCTTTCTCATGCGTGTTCTCCACCACAATGGCCTGCGGATACGTGCGCTTGAGCTTGAGGTGCAGGTCGGGGTTGTGGTCGACCACCAGGATCAGCTCGTGTGCCGGGCGGGTCTGGTTCTCGACCGACTCGATTGCCTGCCTGATGTCCTCCCACCGCTCCTCGGTGTAGACGCAGATGACAACAGACGTGTTCACAGCGTTCCTTCTTAAGCGACGCCTCGGTCAGCGGCAGGAGTGGCGGTCGGCTCAGGCTGAGCGGGAGCGGGCTGGCGACGCCACTCCCTCAGGATGGTCCTGAGCACGCGGAAGCCATCTCGTACGGCGTGCAGGTTGCTCTCGCCGTGAATGCGGTTGCGCTCGTGGCTGGGCACCTCGTGCACCTTCAACCCGGCCTTGGCCGCGCGCACGTTCATCAGCGTCTCCACCTCGAAGCCGTCGCAGTCGAGGTTGAGCGCGTCGAGGTGACGGGCCCAGAACGCGTTGTAGCCGTAGCACAGGTCGGTGTACTTGGTGTTGTACATGACGTTGACCATGCCGGTGAGGACCTTGTTGCCCAGCCGGCGGTTCAGCGTCAGGTCGTCGCTGCCGCCGCCGGAGGCGTAGCGCGAGCCCTTGACGAAGTCGGCGCCCGTCACCAGCGCGCCCACGAAGTTGATGATCTCGCGGCCGTCGGTCGAGCCGTCGGCGTCGATCATGACGATGATGTCGCTCGTGCACGCGGCGAAGCCGGCGGACAGGGCGTCACCCTTGCCCTTGCCGGTCTGCGTGACGATCTTCACGTTCGGCCGCAGCTTCTTGGCCACGGCGACCGTGTCGTCGACGGAGTTGCCGTCGACGAGCACGATCTCGTCCACCCACTGGGGGATGGTGGCGAAGACGTGCGGCAGGTTCTCGGCCTCGTTCATCGCCGGCACGACCACACTGACCGTCGGCGAAATGGCCAGGTGCGGGGTGACGGGCGTGAAGCTCGAAGGGGGCGGCATCGACCGCAAGGGCGACGCTTGCAGCTTGCCGTTGTGCTTGGCTATCTCGGGACTCATGGCGAGGGAAATCCTTCCGGGACCCCGCCCTGCTGCGGTCCGGTCGCGGCCACTCCCGGGTGCTGCGGGAATGGCGAAGCCGGTGAACGGTGCATTGAAGGGTCCTGTGCTGTGAGGGTGTCTGCCGGGACTTGGGAGCGCTCAGCGTGCTCCCGTTGGTTCTTTGACTACTCCGTTGGGTGACTCCTGCTGCTGCATCGAGGTGCGCACCCGACCGAAGCCCTTGAGGACACGGTCGGCCGCCCTATAAAGAGACGGCCGGTCCATGACAATTGTTCGGGCTTTGTTGAAAGGAGTTCGGCCCATCCAGTGAACGGCCGCGGCGGCGGACGGTCGCGAGATGCGGCCTTCGGCAACGTACAGGACCCCGCTCTTCAGCCAGTCTTTGTACTCCTTGCCGCCCTTGCCCATGTCCACCATGTGCAGGCCGTCGTTCGCGGCGGCCTCGGCCATCTGCAGATGATGGACGATGCCCGGCGAGTAGCGGCCGAACTCGGTGTCGTAGGCGGGGAACCACCCTACAAGCGTGGTGGCCGTGCGGAGGCCGAAATGTCCGGCTACCGGGACGTCCCCGGCATAAAGCATGGTCAGGACGCCCCCGAAGTCCGATGACTTTTCGGCATGCATCATGTCCGTCAATTCGACGATCCACGGCTGGGCGAACCTGTCCACGCGGCCAGTTCTTCGATACTGGTCGGACTTCCAGTTCAGCAGCGTGCGGAGCACCTCGGGGTCGGCCGAGGCCCACTCGAAGCGCAGCTCGCCCTGCTCCCTGCCGAGCTTGCGCTCCTTGTAGCGGACGGTCTTGAGGTTCTTGGGGGAGTTGGTCTTCACCTGCTCGAGCCAGGTGTCGAATCCGGCGGTGAAGTCCATGACCGGCGCGGGCCGGACATCCTGCTCGTACGGGGCGAAAGTGGGCTGCCCCGCCACCAGGTGGTCGAAGTCGAACACGCTGAGCTTGCAGGCCCGCAGCAGGGCCTTGGCGTCGAGCTTGAGGTCCGGGCCGGCGATCAGGCCATGGCACGTGGTGAGGAAGCCGCCGAGCGGCTTGCCGATGCCGAAGCTGTGCCGCTCGTACGGGAAGAACCCCACGATGCCGCTCGCGTCGGAGATGACCGCCACCCTCACGTAATCGCGCAAGCGGTCCATCGCCACGGCGAACTCGACAGACAGGAACGGGTTGTCCAGACTCGGGTCGGCCTTCTGCAGCTCCCGCCATCGTGCCCGCTCGGAGTCCCCGAGCTCTCTGGGCCGAACTACCTGGATGTTCACCTGGCCCCCTGTTGGGTCTGCATGCTCTTCCCCCGGTACAACACGCGAAGCACGTACATGAACCCTCCGAGCACGGCGACCGTCGCGACGCCCGCCCGGGGCGACCACGCGCCGAAGAGCAGCATGGCCTGAGCGAGGAGCACGTTCAGCACGAGACTTGCCGCGGCTCCTACTGATAGTGCGGCAAGGGGGTCACGATCACGCAACAGTCCCACCACTGCCGCCCCTGGGACGACGAGAAGGAACAGAGAGATCAAGAACGGGCGCAGCGGTGTCTCAATGTCGAACAGCGCGACGACCGCTCCCGCTATGCAGGCGAGCGCCAGCAGCCAAGCCAGCGCTCTCCGGTGCTTGAGCATCTCCCTTTTCTCTCCTGCTTCTGCTGGTTAAGGCACGATTGATCGCAGTTCATGGGACCAATCTGCGCCAGGACACGTCAATGCCGACGCTTGAGGACGCATCCCGGTTTACCGGCAGGCAGAGATTTCTTGTGTGATGTTCAACACACGGTCAAGTGACTCCGGCCCGGACGTGGCCCCCAAGCACACCAGAATGCCCTATGTGACCGAGGTTCTTCGAGCCAGGGTCCGATTTATCCGGGTTTGTTGGCAAGAAAAGTTGATCTACTCGCGGTTGGCGTCCGTTTTACCCCTCCAGCGTCTCCGTATTCTCGGCTGACGCGGTTACGGAGGGCGACGGAGTCGGTTCGCTGGAGTTCGTGGGCTCGTCGGTCGGGTCGGACGTCTCGGGACCGTCGCCGTCCCAGGACAGCGAGCAGCTCGTGCTCCCGCCGTTCGACGTGAACGCGACGCGGCCGCGGCCGGCGGCGTTCGGGTCGACGATCGTGACCCAGATCGCCACCGACCCGCCCGCCTTGATCGACCCGCTCGCGGGGAACACGTCCAGCCCCTGCGAGGCGGTCGCCACCCACGAGACCGTGGCGTTGCGGGCGCCGAGGCCGATCTTGGCGGCGCCGTCGATCGCCTTCGGGCAGGAGGTGCGGAGCCGGGCGCCGGGCGCGGGCCTGCGGCGGGTGGGCGTCGGCCCGGCGGCATGCCGGGCGCTGGGCCGCTCGACCGGCGTGGCGCGGGTGCCGGGAGTGCGGCTCGGGGTCGGGGTGGGGGTGGGGGCCGGCGTGAGCTCGTCCTCTTCCGGTGAGGGATCGGGCGACGGGCTCTCCTCGCCCGGGTCGAGCGAGGCGGCGGGGGAAGAGGGGGAGGGCGCCGACCGCAGGGGAGTGCCGGTCGAGGCGTCGCGGCCGTTGATCACGACCATGGCCCCCGTCGCGGCCAGCACGCACGCGCCCGCCAGCAGCACCGGCGCCAGGCGGCGCGGCCTGCGCCGCCGCGAGCGGTTCTCGACGGCCACGGGGAACCCGGTCCGGTCGAAGCTGTCGCCGCGATCGGTGATCAGGGTACGGGTCTGGTCGCGCTCGGGGTTGACGCACGTGTCGATCACCCGGCGGCGCAGCGAGATGGGCGGGTACGCGACCGGGACCAGGTCCAGGAGCCTGGCCGCCGAGACCTGCCGGTGCCGGCCCTCGGTGCACACCTCGCACCCGCCGATGTGGCCCGACAACCTCCGCCGCAGCAGCGGGGTGAGCGGTCCCTCGCACCCGTCCAGCATCGCCGACAGGTCGGGGCAGTGCGCCCGGCCCGTCCTGGCCAGCACCACGGCCGCGGCGGCGTTCTCCAGCTGGTCGCGGGCCCTGGTGAGCCGGCCGGTCGCCTGCCGGGAGGTCAGCCCGAGCACCGCGCCGACCTCGGCCGGGGTCAGCCCGTGGCGCAGCGACAGCTCCAGGACCTCGCGCTCGTTCCTGCTCAGCTCGCCCAGCGTCTCGTGGACGAGGTCGGTCAGCTCGGGGTCCCCCTGCGCCTCGAGCTCCGGCAGCGGCACGCCGTCCACGGGGGTCCGGCGGGACATCCTGGCCCGCACCTGGAACCTGGTCAGCGCGTACAGCCAGGCCCGCATCCTGGCCGGCTCCTTCAGCCGGTGCACGCACCCCTGCGCGGTGACCAGGGCGTCGTGCACGGCCTCGGCGGCCAGGTCCTGGGCGAAGGAGGCGGCGTAGTCGTGCAGCCGCTCGCCGTAGCAGTCGTACAGCTTGGCGGGAGCGTCGGTGTCCGCGCGCCGCAGAGCCTCGAACAGCTCATGATCCTCGGCGCGACCGACGGACGGCCATCCAGGCACGAATTCCTCCCCCGCGGGTAGAACGGGCTCTCAAGCCCCACGCGGAGAGGACGCGGCCCCTTTCTGGCCGGTTCGCCCCCTATGCCCATAAGGCATGGGGGTGATCCTTCGGCGGCTCTCAGCCGTCGCAGGCCGGCATGCAGAGGCGGCGTTCCATGCCCTGGAGGAAGAAGTCGCGCACCTGAAGGACGTTCTTGGCGATGTACGCCTCGCCGCCCGCGGCCTTGGCCAGGGCGTCCATCTGCTGCTTGCCCTTCTCGGCCTCCGGGCCGAAGGCGATGAGCAGGATGCTGATGGGCCGCTTCGGGTTGTAGGTCTTCTTCAGGAACTGCAGGATCTCGCTGTTCTTGACGCCGCCGTCCGGGTCGTCGTTGCCGGCGCCGTCCGTGAGGACCAGCAGCGTGTTGATCTTGTCTTCCTGGTACGTCTTCGTCAGCTGCGTGTACGCGGCCTTGATCGTGTCGTTCAGCCCGGTGTCGCCCGTGGGCTTGGCCTGGATCGAGGCGAACGCCTTGCCCAGCATGTCCTTGCGCAGCGTGCCGTTGACCGACTCGCTGACCGGTCCGATGGAGACGAGCTCCTTCCAGTCCTTGCCCTGTCCGTCCAGATGCGTGGAGAACGTCCACAGGCCCAGCTCGGAGTCGGCGGGGAACAGGCCCAGGCCCTCGGTGGCGATCTTGTTGATGGCCTGCATGCGGGTCATGCCCGTGCCGGGGACCGGCAGCGCCATCGTGCCCGAGACGTCGAGCAGCGTGAGCAGGCGGCTGCCGAGGTTCAGCCGGGACCAGGTCTGCACCATCCTGGCCACGGTCTTGCCGTCCGGCGGCTCCAGCGCGGTCGGGGTCTCCTGCTTGAAGCCCTTGTCCGTCGCGAGCGCGTCGCCCGCCTTGCCGTCCGTGCTGCGGAAGCCCGCCTCGCGCAGGGTCTTCTTGGCCGACTCCGTGGCGAGGTCCTGCTTGAAGTCCGCCGCCGCCTTGAGCACCGCCGGGTCCTTGGTCAGGACCGTGACCGGGTAGTCGAGGTTGAGCGTGCCTTCCTTGGGATAGAGCGCGACCACCGGCGCTTCCGGCTTCTTCGCGTTGTGGGCGTAGATGGCCTGCTCGGAGGTGACGCCGATGGGCACCCTGCTGCCGGACTTCACGGTGAGGCTGGCCAGCAGCGCCGTGGGGTCGGAGGCGAGCTGGCCCGACAGCTCCTTCATCGCGCCCACCAGCGCCTTGTCCAGCCCGGCCTCCTTCGCCGTGCCGGCGGCGGCCAGCAGCGCGGCCAGCCCGGCGGAGTTCTTCTGCGGGTCGAGGGCGAGGACGCGGACCTTCTTGCCCGGCCCGTCCACGTTGGCCACGTTCGCGGCCGAGATCATGGCAGCCCAGCTCGGCTGGAGGGCGCCGCTCAGCTTCGACGCGAACGACTTGGCCGTCGCCAGCACCACGGGCGAGGTCGCGATCGACCCCTCGATCTGCGGCAGGGCCTGGCCGGCCGGGGTGTTGCGCAGGCTCTCCATGAGGAGGCTGGAGTCCGCCACCCAGAAGTCCGCCTTGGCCTTGCCGGCGGCCACCGCGTTCGCGGTCCTGGCCGCGGCCTCCTTGGCCACCGTCACCTCGACGCACTTGCTGTCGATCGAGTGCATGGCCTTGTTGTAGTTGCCGGCGACCTTGTTCAGCGCGGGCTGGATGTCGGGCGTCGCGACGACCCGCAGCGCCAGCTTCCCGCCCGAGCAGTCGTGGTCGCGGTTGAAGATCACGAACGCGGCGACACCGAGGAGCACGGCCAGCGCGACGGCACCGGCCAGCGGTACGAGAACCCTGCCGCGGCCGTTCGACCTTCTGCGGGCCGGGGGTGGTTCGTGCGCTCTGTATCCGCCATCAAGCTCGTCTGTGCGGTGTCGCCCCACGATGTCCTCTTAGGTGTGCTTGAGACCTTCCGGAGACCCTAGCGGGAGATGCTCCGCAATACTCCGGGAACGATACTCGGTGTGGCGAGTGCGGGAAAACAGCCCTTTTGGTGCGGTGATTACCCTGTGTGGGTGGTGTTGGTCGCGTGCGTGACGGTTTCTGAGAGATATGCATGATCGGCGAATCGGGGGCTAATGGCAGCACTGATGGCCGCGCCACGCCCGGCTTCCCTCCCGTACGGCGACCGCCGCCAGCACCACCGCCACGACCGGATCGACCCACCACCATCCCAGCGTGTTGAGCCACAGGCTCGCCAGCACCCCCGCCGCCATGGCCGCGCAGATGAGGTTCTGCGTCCCCTCGCCGGACGTGGCCTCGGACGCCAGGCGCGCGCCGAGCCGCCGCTTGGCGATCCCCAGAGCCGGCATGCTGACCAGGCTGAACGTCGTCACCACGATCCCCAGCACGCTCGGCGTGGCCCGGTGCCCCGCGTCCAGGTCGTGCGCCACGTGCAGGACGAGGTACGGCGCGAGCAGCCAGAAGCTCACCGCGACCGCCTTCCTGGCGGTGTTCTCCGCGTGCGGCGAGAGCGTGCGGGCGCCGGTGAAGCGCCACACCACGATCAGGCTGGCCGCCGCCTCCACGAACGCCGACAGCCCCCAGCCGATCAACGCCAGCGAGTGGGCCGCGAAACCGGCGGCCAGGCCGAGCGTGCTTTCCACGCTCAGCCAGACCAGGGTGGCGACGGAGAGCGACCGGGCGGCGCGGGCTGCGCGCAGCCAATCGGCTGACGCGGCCGGACGCTCATGAATCCGCTGGTCAGGCACCATGACCCCCCGCACTCCCGGCTATCCGGCCGTCGACAGCGATACGTACCGTACCCATTACAGACAGTAGCGTAGTTTCGTCCGGGCAAAGGATGGTCAAGCTTGCCCGCATAATGAGCGTTGATCGCCAGGTCGCGAAGGTTGCCCGGAACACCGAGGGAGGGCCGGTTGCCGTTCACGCCCAGTCATATGGCCGCGATGGTGCCGCTGATTTCGTCACAGCGCGTACGCAGGTTCGCCGATCCGTGGGCGATGGCGTTGGGGGCGATGGTGCCCGATCTGCCGATCTTCCTGCCGTTCCTGCCCGACTACGGCAACTGGCACTCCTGGCTCGGTGTCGTCACCATCGACCTGGCCGCCGTGCTGGTGCTGCTGCCGCTCTTCCACGGCGTCTTCAGGGACCCGCTGATCTCGCTGCTCCCGGCCTCGCTGGCCGGCCGCGCCGCGCTCCTGGCGCCGTCCCGGCTCCGGCTGCTCCCCATGGCGGTCGGGGGCGTGATCGGCGCGGCCAGCCACGTCCTGTGGGACTCCTTCACCCACTCCACCGGACCGGTGGAGTGGGGCGGCTGGCTGGCGGTCTCGGTCATGGGCGTGATCAGGCTTTTCCGGCTGCTGCAGTACGTCTCGTCCGTGATCGGCCTGGCCGTCGTGGTGTGGTGGGGCTGGCGCGGTCTGTCCCGGATGCCCGCGGCCCCCGTACCGGAACGCCTGCGGATCGCCCCGCGCGTGCGTGCGGTCGTCATGACGCTGTGCTCGATCGGAACGGTGGCTGGAGCGTTCCTCTGGCCCCTCGTGGACGAGCCCGTCCCGCACCTGGGCCTGCCCAGCGTGATCACCAAGACGGGCGCCGGCACGTTGATCGGCCTGTGCCTGGTGCTCGCCTGCTACGCGGCGGTCTGGCAGGTCAGGCGGCGCATGGCAGTATCGGAAGGTGCTTGAGTACGTAACCGACGCCGACGACCCCCGCCTGTCCGACTACACCCGGCTTCGGGACATGGAGCTGCGCAAGAGCCTGGAGGCGTCGCGCGGCCTGTTCCTGGCCGAGGGGGAGAAGGTGATCAGGCGGGCCATCGGCACCGGCCACCCGATCCGCTCGGTCCTGACGACGCCTCGCTGGCTGGCCTCGCTCCAGGACGTCCTGGGTGACGCGACGGTCTATGTGGTGAGCGACGAGATCATGTCGGGCATCGTCGGCTTCCAGGTGCACCGCGGCGCCCTCGCCTCGATGGAACGCCTCCCGCTCCCCGCCGTCGAGACCCTGCTGAAGGGCGGCGCCCGGCGGCTGCTCGTGCTGGAGGACCTGGTCGACCACGCCAACATCGGCGCCATCTTCCGCAGTGCCGCCGCCCTGGGGGTGGACGGTGTCGTGCTGTCGCCCCGGTGCGCGGATCCGCTCTACCGGCGGGCGGTGAAGGTGTCGATGGGGGCGGTGTTCTCGATCCCGTACGCGCGGATGGACGACTGGTTCGGCGGGCTGGCACAGCTGAGGGAGGCGGGCTTCCAGACCCTGGCCCTCACCCCGGACCAGGCGGCCACGCCCCTGGACACCGTCGAGCTGGCGGAGCGGGTCGCGCTGCTGCTCGGCGCCGAGGGCGACGGGCTCTCCTCCCACTGGCTGCACGAGGCCGACCGGGCGGTGTGCATCCCGATGAGCCGGTCGGCGATGGCGGCGGGCGTCGACTCGCTCAACGTGGTGGCCGCCGCGGCCATCGCCTGTCATGGGTTGATGCGGTCGGCGGGCTGATTGAGCCGGTTTTGTCCGTCTTGTGTACTGTCGAGACGCTGTTTTCATGATCGGAACATAAGGAGAGCCGTCCGAGATGTCCTTGTGGAAGGCGCTGGAAGGGGCGCGTGTCCTTGATCTCGCGCAGCCGATGCGCAAAGGCATGCCGCAGTCACCGAACCACCCCCCGTTCCGGATGGCGCTGGAGCGCAGGCACGGCGACATGGTCAGGCCGGACGGCGGCTCCGCCGCCAACGAGATCATCGTCACGGGCGGCCACGTCGGCACGCACGTCGACGCGCTCGCGCACGTCTCGCAGGAGGGGCTCCTGTACGGCGGGCGGCCCGCGTCCGAGGTGATGTCGCACGAGGGGTTCGGCGCGCTCGGCATCGACGCCTTCGAGCCGTACGTGGGCCGGTGCGTCCTGCTCGACGTGGCCGCCGTGCACGGCGTGGACACGCTGCCGGCCGGCTACGAGATCACCGCCGACGACCTGTCGCGGGCCGCCGGCGACCTGGAGATCCGCGCCGGCGACGCCGTGCTCATCGGCACCGGCTGGTCGCGGCTGTGGTCGTCGGCGGAGGAGTTCGTCGGCCAGCGGGGCGGCGTCCCCGGGCCGGGCGTCGAGGCGGCGCGCTGGCTGGCCGAGCGCCGGCCGCGCGTGGTGGGCGGCGAGTCCATCGCCTTCGAGCACATCGCCCCCGGTCGCGGGCATGCCACGCTGCCCGTGCACCGGATCATGCTGGTGGAGTCGGGCATCAACATCGTGGAGACCATGCGGCTGTCCGAATTGCTGGACTCGGGGGCACGCGAGTTCGTGCTGGTGCTGAACCCGCTGCCGGTCGTCGGCGCCACCGGCGCCCCCGTCCGTCCGCTCGCCGTGATCGACTGACCTGAGAGGGACCATGACAACCCATGTCCAGCGGCTGGCCGAGTTCGCAGTCGCCTGCCGTGACAAGGGCGTTCCCGACCGGGTGCGCGACGACGTGACCGGACGGGTGCTCGACGTGCTGGGCAACTGCCTGGCCGCCTACGCCGAGCCGGAGGGCGACGCGGGACCGGCCGTGCTGCGGGCCGTACGCCGGTGGGGCGGCGTCGAGGAGGCGAGCGCGCTCGGCAGCGGCGACCGGCTCCCCGCGCCGGCGGCGGCGCTGGTCAACGGCACGCTGGCGCACGCGCTCGACTACGACGACACGCACCTGCCGTCGGTGCTGCACCCGAGCGCTTCCGTGGTGCCGGCCGCGCTGGCCGTCGCCGAGGCGACCGGTGCGAGCGGCGCCGCGCTGGCCGCGGCGATCGCGGCGGGCGTCGAGGTGTGCAACCGCCTCGGAATGGCCTCCTACCTGCCTGAGGCGCGCAATTCGCTCTTCTTCGAGAAGGGCCAGCACGCGACGTCCATCTGCGGCACGCTGGGCGCCGCGGTCGCGGCGGGGCTGCTGTTCGACCTGACGGCGGACGGCATCGCGCACGCGGTCGGCGTGGCGGCCAGCATGGGCGCGGGCGTGATCGAGGCCAACCGCACGGGCGGGACGATCAAGCGGGTCCACTGCGGCTGGGCCGCGCACGCGGGCGTCTCGGCGGCGGTGCTCGCCCTGGAGGGCGTGACCGGGCCGCCGACCGTGCTGGAGGGGCGGTTCGGGTTCTTCCAGGCCTGGCTCGACGGCCGGTACGACGACGCCGCGCTGCTGTCCGGCCTGGGCGAGCGGTGGGAGCTCCTGCGCACGGTCTACAAGCCCTACCCGACGAACCATTTCACCCACCCAGCCATCGACTGCGCCCTGGCGCTGCGGGCCGGCGGCCTGTCCCCGGACGACGTCGAGGACATCGAGCTGGGGGTGCCCGCCCCGGTGCTGCGCACGATCGCGGAGCCCAGGGAGGAGAAGACCGCGCCCAGGTCGCCGTACCACGCGAAGTTCTCCGGCCCGTACACGGTCGCGGCGGCGCTGCACGGCGGCGGCGGGCTCGGGCTCTCCCTGGACGACTTCGCCGCCCTGTCCCCGGAGCGGCTGGAGCTGGCCAAGCGGGTGCGCTGCGTGGCGGACGAGCGGGCGTCGGAGATCTTCCCGCGCGCGTTCGCGGCGGTGATGCGGGTGCGGCTGCGTGACGGCTCGACGCTGGAACACCGCGTGGACTCCTCGCGGGGCGGGCCGGAGCACCCGTTGACGGCGGACGAGCTGGGGGTCAAGTTCCGCGCCAACGCGGGACGGGCGCTGCCGCCGGACAGGGTGGACGCCCTCCTGGCGGCGGTCACGGACCTTCCCGCGGCGCCTTCGGTGGCGCCGCTGCTCCGGCTGACCGTCCGGTGATCGGGGTGCTCAGAGCCAGTCGGGGTAGCCGTCGGCGTCGGGCGTGACCGGCCGGCTGGTCACGGAGCAGCCGGCGGCGGTCTCCTTGATGCGCCGTTCGAGCGTGGTGACCTGACCGTCCGTCGTGATGAGCGTGAGCTCCCAGACGGTCGTGTCGCGGCGCGGGGACGGCACTTCGGCGATGTCGATCGAGGCCGCCAGGCCGGCGCTGAAGATGCCCTTCGCCAGGGCGGCCGCCCTCTCGTGGCCCTCGACCGTCGCTCGGACCTCGATGAATTGCGCCATGGGGCTGTCCTTCGGGAGAGGTGTGAGGGCAACCTTACCTACGCGACTCCCGGTCGGTAACCGATTTCCCGCGGCCGGGCCGGACTCGACGTCCGCCGGCGCGCTCGTGGGCGCGCAACTCGCCTCCGGGCTCGATCCCGCGCACCTGTACGCCAGGCACGGCAGCGGCGTCGATCTGTTGGACGCCGTCTGCGCCAGCATGACCGGCCCCGGCGTACGGCCGCCTGCCACGATCGGCGGGCTGGTGGCTCCGGATCCGCGGGGCCGGCGACAGGTCGCGGGGAGCTCCATGGGCAACCTGCTCGATCCGGCCCGCCGCGCCGGCCGCCGAACTGGGCCGGTCGCAGCCGATCGCCGAGGAGGTGGCCGCCGTCCGGCAGGACTGGGCGACCAGTTTTCTAGCGCTGCTAGACATTGAGTCATCGCTAGGTTAGCGTTGCTAGCACTTCTACCGATGACTCTCGCTTGGAGTGCACAAAATGGTCACCACCGCTTATGTGATCGCAGCCCTGGTCGGCATCGGCCTCGTTGTGGTCGGCCTGCGTTTCTTCCTCGTCCCCGAGGCCGCGGCCAAGGCGTACGGCGTGCCGGGCTCGGCCTCGGGCATGGACACGGGTGCGTACTTCTCCGTGAAGGCCGTTCGTGACCTCGGCACCGCCCTGGCCATCTTCGTCATGATCGCCGTGGCGGACGCGCACACGCTGGGGTGGGTCATCCTGGTCATGAGCATCATCCCCGTCGGCGACGCGCTCATCGTGGCCAGGCGCGGCGGCCACCCCAGCCTCTCGTGGGGCATGCACGGCGGCACCGCCCTGGTCAGCGCCGCCGCGGGCGTGCTGCTCGTCCTGGCGTGACCTGGTTCGTCAAGCGTGTGCCGGGGGAGCGGTCGAGTCGCGGACGATCAGCTCGTGCGGGAACACCAGCCGCTCCGGCTCCGCCGCGGCCCCCGACAGCAGCAGCCGCCCCGCCGCCGCTCCCATCTCCTGCTTGGCCTGCCGGATCGTGGTGAGCCCCGCCTCCTCGGCGGCGCTGTCGGAGAACCCCACCACCGACAGCTCCCCGGGCACCTCCAGCCCCAGGTCGGCGGCGGCGTCGAGAACCCCCAGCGCCAGCACGTCCGTGTTGGTGAGGATCGCCGTGGGGCGCGGGTCCCGCCCCAGCAGCGCGTGCCCCGCCTTCCTGCCGGCCTCGCGGGAGTTGCGCGCCACCTCGTAGAACGGCACCCCTGACCAGTCGATCCCGGCCTCCTCGCACGCCTGCCGGTAGCCGCCGCACCGCCGCCGCATGGCCTCGAACACCGCGCCCTCCTGGCGCTCAGGGGAGGCCCAGCCGGTGTGGCCGTCGTCGTGCAGCCCGACCATGGCCACCCCGATCCGCCGGTGCCCGAGCTCGAGCACGTGCCGCGCCGCCGCCGCGGCGGCCGCCGGCTCGTCGGTCCCCACGAACGGATGCCCCGGCACGTACGGCTCGTCCACCACGACGACGGGCAGCTTCCTGGCCAGCACCTCCGCCAGCGCCGGATGCCCGTCGGGCAGCGACATCACGCAGAACGCGTCGACCACCGCGTCCCTGACCGTCTCGCTGCGCCGGTCGCCGTGCGGCAGCGGCAGGATGAGCAGCCCCACCCCCGCGTCCTCGGCCGCCGTCGCCAGTCCCTGGAAGAAGCCGATCGCGTACGGGTCGGCGAACGCGTACGCCAGCGTCTCGCTGAACAGCAGCCCGAGCGCCCCCGCCCGCCCCAGCCGGAGCGATCGCGCCGTCGGGTTGGGCCCCGCGTAGCCGAGCTCGTCGGCCACCTCCATGATCCGCTGCCGCAGCCCGTCGCTGAGCTGGTCGGGCCGGGAGAACGCGTAGGACACGGTGGCCCGGGACACGCCCAGCCGGTCGGCGATCGTCTGCAGTGTCACCCTGGCCATCGTCCCACCGTATCGAAGAGCTTGCCCGGCCGGTCTTAATCGATTAAGGTCTTAATTGATTAAGGAGGGTTTATGGACGCCATGCAAGTCATCGCTCACCAGACCGCGATGGGCTACCGGGAGTCGCTCGGCGAAGCCCTGCCGGGCGCGCCCCGGCGGCCGCACCGCGCGAGGGCCAAGGTGCGCGTACGGGTGGCGCACTCGCTCAGGTGGACCGCGGATCGGCTGGATCCGGCGTGCCGTACCGCGTGATGCAGCACAATGTGAGGCGTTGATTACGTACAGCAGCCAACGGGGAAGGCTTATGTACCTGGACTGGATCATCGCGATCGCCACCTCGGCCCCGGCGGGCCTCCCGGACCCGGCCCTGACCTGCGCCGTCGCCACGCCGTCCGAGCGGCCGCTGGCGTTCACGCCGCAGATCGGCCTCACGCCGCGGCGCGTCGCCGCCCGGGGGAACCTCCAGCTCACCGACTGCGCCTCACCTGACGGCTCGGCCGCGTCCCTGCGCTCAGGCTGGGTCGCCGTCAAGGCCACCGCGGAGGCCTCGTGCACCAGTGCCCGCGATGTGCGCGGGGGTGCCGTCATCACCTGGTTCGGCGGGGACGGCCGGCCCGTCGGCACCTCGAGGCTGCGCATCAAGGCCGACCGGCTCGCCACCCAGCATCCGGCCGACGCCCTGCTCACCGGCACCATCGCCGCCGGCGCGCTCAAGGGGGAGCGCGTCCGCGGCGGCCTCTCACCGGCGGCGGCCATCCTCGGCTGCGCCGCTCGGGGGATGAGCACGCTTCCTGGGAGCGGCAAGATCACCTTCGGGTGAGCCCTCTTCGCGGGCCCCCTGGCCTCTGACTCGTCCTCAGGGTGCCGCCCGTGTCCCGCTCCGCGGCGCTATCGCGGAGCGACCTAGTCCGCCTGGATCCCGCGCTCGCCCGGCGCAGGCCGTACGAGCTGTCCGGCGGGCAGTGCCGGCGCGTCGGCCTGCCAAGCCCGGGCTGCTCGTGCTGGACGAGCCCGTGTCCGCGCTGGACCCGTCCGTACGGGCCGGGATCGTCAACCGGCTCACCGAGCTGGGGCTGGGCCAGCTGCTCATCGGTCACGACCTGGCCCTGATCCGGCACGTGGCGCATCGCGTGGCGGTGCTGCGCCACGGCCGGATCGTCGAGACCGGTCCGGCCGGTCAGGTGTGGGCCGCCCCCGCCGACCCGTACACCCGCGAGCTGCTAGCCGCCGGCGATCTGCTCGCCCGCGTAGTCCAGTAGCCGCTCGGCCGTCTCGAAGCGGCGCTCGTTCTGGTCCCCGAGCAGCACGCCGACCACGCGCTTGCCGCCCCGCTCCCCGGCGAAGAGCAGGCAGTAGCCGGCGGCGCGCGTGTAGCCGGTCTTCACGCCGAGCACGCCGTCGGCCCGCGAGAGCAGCTTGTTCGAGTTGCGCCAGGTGTGCGCCCGGTGTAGCGCGGTCTTGGCCACCTTGTGCACCTTGGTGCCCGCCACGGCCGCGAAGGTGCTGTTGTCCAGCGCCTGCTCCGCCAGCTTGACCTGGTCGACGGCCGTCGAGTAGCCGCCGTTCCCGGGGGTGGGCAGGCCGTCGGGGTTGGTGTAGCGGGTGTCGGACAGCCCGAGGGCACGGGCGGTGCGGTTCATCTTGGCGACGAAGGCCGTCTTGCCCGGGCCGTAGCGCCGCGCCAGGGCGTTGGCCGCGTCGGCCCCCGACGGCAGCATGAGACCGTACAGCAGATCGTTGACCGTGAGCCGCTCACCCTTCTTCAGCGCCGCCGTGGTCGCGCCGTTGCTGGTCGCGTGCTTGACGTCGGTCGCCGTAATCGTGATCGTGTCGTTCGGCCTGGCCTCGCGCAGCACGACGTACGCCGTCATGACCTTGACCAGGCTGGCCACGGGCACCCGGCGAGTCTCGCGCTTGCCGAAGTGGATCGTTCCCGCAGAGTCGACCAGGTACGCCGACTTTGCCCCGACCTCCGGCGCGTCCGCCGCCGCAGCCGGGGAGGCGAGTCCCACAACCAGCGCGAGTACGGCGGAGCCAATGAAACCCCCAATACGCATGGCAATCATGTTGACAGGAGATCAAGGGTCCGTTTGCCTAACTACGCCATAAAGCCCGATCAGATGGGGGTAAATCAATGCCAGGTTAGAGAGGAGCGGCCGTGGCGGGCAGGTTCGTGATCAGTGAGGACGGGCAGGGCGGATTCCGGTTCGCCCTCGTGGCGAACAACGGGCAGACGCTCGCGGTCGGCGAGGGCTACCCGAGCAAGGCCGCCTGCGTGAACGGCATCGAGACCGTGCGCAGGAACGCTCCCGAGGCCGTCATCGACGACCGGACCGGGCGGAGCCTAGGAGACCAGAGCCTCCTCTGACGCGGCCGCGCGCCGCTTCCTCCTGCGCCGCACCACCAGCCAGAACGCCGCCGCGACGGCCAGCACGGCCACGACCCCCGCCGTGACGGGCGAGCGCGCGGCCAGCTCCAGCCAGCCCCACACGAGCGCCGTGATGCCGAACCACCAGATCGGCGCCCAGGTCAGGCAGCCCAGCGCGCTCGCGACCACGTACCAGGGGTAGGACACCCGCAGCGCCCCCGCCACCCACGGCAGCGTGTGCCGGAGCATGGGCACCCAGAAGCAGCCGTAGACGGCCAGCGCGCCCCACTTCTCGACGACGTGCTCGATCTTCGCGATGCGCTCGCGCCCCACCCGGGCGCCGACGCGCGAGTCGTAGAGCTTCACGCCGAGCTTGCGCCCGACCCAGTAGTAGACCTGGAAGGCGCCGAACAGGGCCAGGATCAGGATGGCGCCCACCAGCCAGTAAGGCAGACCGAGCCAATAAGGCCTCGTGGGATCGGCGATGCCGGTCATGCTCTCCCACCCCTCCCAAGCCTTAGGTCAGGCTTACCTTAGTTCAAGTTGCAAGCTTTCGCCATATCGGCTTGCAAGCCGCCGCAACCAGCCGACAAGCAGGCCACAACCACCCGAGCTCACTCTATGGGTGAGGCAAAAGGGGTGTTGAAGATGGCGTCGAGAAGCGCGGCGGTCCTGGCGAGTGGCACGACGAACGCGGCCAAGCTCATCGTGGCCGCCCTGGCGTTCACCAGCGCGTACATCGGCTTCTCCGCCTACAGCGCCGCCGATGACGCGCCGGCCGCCGTGACGACCATCACCCTGTCGGCCCGCGAGGTGCCCGTCGCCGAAGAGCTGGCCCCGGCCGCCCAGCCCGGCCAGGTCACTCTCGGCGATCTGGCCGGCGCCTGCTCGGGGCCGCTCGTCGCGCGCAGCGTGCTCGTCAGCCCCGAGCCCGGCCGGAGCGTGCACTACGGCTGGAAGCTCGCCCGCTGGAGCCCCTCCACCAAGTCGTGGCGCACGTACCTGGTCGACTACGACGGCTTCGTGGGCGCCGCGCAGACCGTCGAGTGGCGGCCCGAGCTCTCCGGCGACCCCGGCTGGTACCGCGTCGAGCTGTCGGCCAAGGGCGTCAAGACCGTCACGAGCGACCGTTTCCAGGTGAGCTGCTGACCGACCGCCGCGCCGCCTCCACCCAGCGCGGCACGCCGACCCGCTCGGCCACCTCCAGGGCCTTCTCGTAGTGGGCGCGGGCGGCGTCCGGCTGGCCCAGGCGCACGGCGAGGTCGCCCAGCGTCAGCGCCACCGGCCACAGCGCCACCACGCCGGTGCCCGCGCCCGCAACCCGGTCGGCGAACGGCTTGAGCTTGTCGTAGCAGTCGACCATCCGCTCCCGGTCGTCGAGCAGCATGCCGGCCAGCGCCCGCCAGGTCATCGCCAGCTCGTAGAGGAAGTCGGGCCGCACCGGCGGGCGGGTGGCGGCCACGGCCTTGGCGTCCTGGAGGTGCCCGGACGAGGCCAGGGCCAGCGCGTACGCGTCGAGCGTCCACTTGGCGCCCCGCCGGTGGGCGTCGGCGAGCAGGTCGACCATCTCGGCCGCCCGGCCGTCCACCAGGTGCAGGCAGAACGTCGTGATCAGCGGGAGGTCCTGACGGCCCTCCAGCATGCCCGCCCGCGCCGTCATCCTGGTCGCGTCGCGATAGGCCCGCTCCGCGCCGGTGTAGTCGCCGGCGATCATCAGCCGCTGGCCCGCGTACCAGACCACGACCGCGGCCGGCGCCGACAGGTCGTACTGCCTGGCCAGGGCGTCGGCGGCGGCCGCGTGCTGGTCGGCGACCGCGAACTCGCCCCTGGCCGCCGCGCACTCCAGCAGCACCAGGTGGGCCAGCGCCTGCGTGGCCATCTGCCCCGAGCGCTGCGCGACCTCCAGCAGCTCCCTGCCGATGCTCTCCCGGGTGTCCACGGCGGGGATGTCGTACGACTGCCGCAGCCGCCCGCTCAGCGCCGCCGCGATCAGCGTCGGGTCGCCGCTCTGCCGGGCCAGCTCCAGCGCCTCCAGCGACGCCTGACGCCCGCGCTCGGGCGAGGAGGAGCCCTCCAGCTCCAGCGCCAGCGTGGTCAGCAGGCTGGCCCGCAGCCGCTGCTCACCCTCGGGCAGCTCCATGAGCGCCTTCTCGGTGATGTCGACGATCTCCCACGCGGTGCGGGTGAAGTCGCGCGCGATGCCCTTGTGCGGCACCGCCAGCGACGCCGCCACCTTGGCGGTGATCTCCAGGTCGCCCAGCGGCAGCGCGGCGTCCATGGCCTGGCGGCGCAGCAGCCGGGCCGCCGTCATGTCGCCGCACAGCGCCAGCGCCCTGATCTGGCGCAGCATGAGCCGCAGCCGCTCCTTGCTGCGCTCGGGCGTCTGCGCGCCGCTCTGCTCGTCGCGCGAGCGGTCGAACGCCGCGATGGCCTGCTCCCACAGGGTGGCCGCCTCGCGGTGGGCGAAGCGCCGCTCGGCCTGCTCGGCCGCCAGCCCCGCGTAGTGGACCGCCTTCCCGGCCGCGTCGGCCAGGAAGTAGTGGTGGGCCAGCGCCGCCACGTCGGACGGCGTGTGCTGCTCGATGACCGCCGCCACGGCCGCGTGCAGCCGCGTACGGCGCAGCCTGGAGGCGTCGGAGTAGATCGTGTCGCGCACCAGGTCGTGGTCGAACCTGAGCAGCCCGGGCCCCGGCTCGGTCACCAGCCCGGCCAGCAACGCCGCCTCCACGGCCTCGATCACCGCGTCCTCGTCGCCCGACACGGCGATCAGCACGTCGAGATCGACGTCACGCCCGATCACGGCGGCCTGGAGCAGGATCTGCTGGGCGCCCGACGGCAGCCGCGAGATGCGCCTCCGCAGCACGTCGCGCACGCCGGACGGCACCTGCGAGAGCACCTCGGTGGCGCTGGCCCGGTCGGCCGCGCCCTCGGAGTCGAGCAGGCGCACGGTCTCACGGACGAAGAACGGGTTGCCGCCCGTGCGCTCGACGATCGACTCGACCGCGTCCTCGTCGATGTCGCGTACGCACGTCGCCTTGACCAGCTCGGCCACGGCCTTCGGGTCGAGCCCCGACAGGCCCACGCGGACCGGGCCCAGCCTGGCCAGCGCGGCCAGCACGTCGGACTGGCGGTCGTCGAGCTCGCTCTCCCTGCACGTCACCACGAGCAGCACCCGGCTGGTCGCCAGCAGGCTCGGCAGCGCGCGCAGCAGGGCGAGCGTCTGGTCGTCGGCCCAGTGGAGGTCCTCCAGGGTCAGCAGCACCGGCGCGCGGCGCGCGACCCCGGCCAGGTAGCCGCCGACCGCGCGGTGCAGCCGGAAGCCGCCGGACGCCTCGTCCTCGTCGGGGTCGGGAGCGGCGTCGTCGAGCAGCGGCGCGAGCAGCTGCGCGTATTCGCCGGCGCCGGTCGCGACGGTGAGCGTGCGCAGGATCTCCACCCACGCCCAGCCCGGCGGGGTGGCGCTGGAGTCGGGGCAAGCGCCGGACGCGGTGATCCAGCCGTCGCCGGCGAGCCTGCTCTCCAGCTGGCGCAGCAGCGTGGTCTTGCCCGCGCCCGCGACCCCGGCCACGATCGCGACCTGGAACCGGCCCGTGCGCGAGGCCGCCGTGGTCAGCCTGGCCAGCTCGGCGTCGCGGCCGACGAA